>VAWT01000014.1 GCA_005883415.1 Actinomycetota bacterium
CCATTGGTGTTCCTCCTGATATCTGCGCATTTCACCGCTACACCAGGAATTCCACTCGCCTCTTCCGGACTCTAGCTCGACAGTTTCCACCGGCATTCCAGGGTTGAGCCCTGGACTTTCACAGCAGACTTACCGAGCCGCCTACACGCTCTTTACGCCCAATGATTCCGGACAACGCTTGCCCCCTACGTATTACCGCGGCTGCTGGCACGTAGTTAGCCGGGGCTTCTTCTGAAGGTACCGTCACTCCGGCCGGCTGTTCACCGGCGGAGCTTCGTCCCAACTGAAAGGGGTTTACAACCCGAAGGCCTTCTTCCCCCACGCGGCGTTGCTGCGTCACGCTTTCGCGCATTGCGCAAGATTCCCCACTGCTGCCTCCCGTAGGAGTCTGGGCCGTGTCTCAGTCCCAGTGTGGCTGATCGTCCTCTCAGACCAGCTACCCATCGTCGCCTTGGTGAGCCGTTACCTCACCAACAAGCTAATGGGCCGCGGGCCCATCCCGATGCGGAGGCCGAAGCTTCCTTTCCCCAGCGGCCTTGTGGCCGGAGGGCACATTCGGTATTAGCCCGAGTTTCCTCGGGTTGTCCCAATCATCAGGGCAGGTTACCCACGTGTTACTCACCCGTTCGCGGCTTTGCCCCAGGCCGAAGCCTGGTTCGTCGCTCCACTTGCATGTGTTAGGCACGCCGCCAGCGTTCGTCCTGAGCCAGGATCAAACTCTCCGTGAAGAACTACTGAACTGGCTGTCCTCGTGCGGGCAAAGCCCGGCAAAGACAACCGGTTCTCACAAAGAGTCGTCAGGGTACACCCGTTCGCTTGGCCGCTCGAGGCGGCGGCTACGGGTAAAAACCCTGGGCCTGTCCCTGGTGGGACCAGGCCCTTGCGCCCACACGCGGAAGCCCGATGTACACGACGGGCTTCGGGGCGCAAGACGGGGTCAATCTTGGCACCGTCGTTCGAGTAACCCCAGGGAGGGGTGTCGAGCGACGGCGTCGAACCTGGACACACTCCTCGGCCGAGGGGTCGGCCGAAGGTGCGCATGCTGTTGAGTTTTCAAAGACCGTCGCACCTCTTCTGGAAAGGTGGCTCCTTTCCACGTGGGGCGCTCCCGGGCACCGGAATCGGATCCGGCCCCCGAGGCGGACCAGCGAGTATAGCGCCGGAAATGGCCTCGGAGGAAGGCTGGAGGGGCAAATTTAGGGGCCCGGCGACCCTGCTGGATTGCCGCTGGGGTCCCTGTGGCGGACCGAAGGAGCGCGGAGCCGCCTCGGAAGGAACCCGAGCGCCCCGACTATCCCTCTAGAAACATTGCGCTAACAGGCCGGCGCGGACACATTGCTAGTTTGGGGGTCCGCCTGCAGGGAGGCGCATCGATGCCGGTATCGCGGGAGCGGCCGGCCGATGAGCGTTGGCCCTGACTCGGGCATTCCTCGAAAACGGACTTACCTGGATGCCGATGACGAAGCTGAACAGAGCTGCGCTTCGCCCTGCCGCCGACGGGGGCGATGGGCAGCGCCTCCACGCCGATGAGCAGCGCCACCCGGCCGATGGGCGGCGCCCCGATCGCCTCACCGTGGCACCGCTCGACGACCATGTAGCCCCGCCGCGCCGGAGGGACGACGGCCTCGCGCACCGCCAGGTACGAGGCGAGGTTCTGTGGTCCTCTGCCGCGATCGCGGTCACGCTCGCGTCCTTTGTGGCCTTCCTTGCGACTTACGGGGTTGCCGCTCTCGCCGACATTCGGACCCCGGTCGACTTAATTAGGGCCGGGGTTTTCCTCACGATCGTGCTGCTGCTGGTCTACGGCGGGCTTGTCTACCTATGCGCCCGTCTTGGCTACATGCGGCGCCGCAGCGCGTTTCGGCACGCCTCCAGCGATGAGCTTCAAGAGTTTGTGGGCAGCAGTAGAGCCTCTGTATCGATACTGATCCCGTCCTACAAGGAGGAGCCACACGTCGTGCGCCAGACGCTCCTGTCTGCAGCACTCCAGGACTATCCGCACCGGCGCGTCGTGCTGTTGATCGACGATCCGCCGGATCCCTCGGGCGAGGAGGACAAGCGCGCTCTGCTCGCGACCCGCGCATTGCCGGGCGAGGTTCAGCGACTGCTCGATCGGGCACGAGTGCCCTTCCGGCACGCTCTCCGTGCTGCGGAGGATCGTGCCGCTTCAGGCGGCATGCAACCCGAGGAAGAGACTCATCGACTGGCGGCGCTCTATGCCCAAGCGGCGGCGTGGTTCGAAGCGCAGGCGGGGTCAGAGGCGGTCGGCTGCCACTCCGATGAGCTGTTCGTGGAGATGTGCCTCCGCGAGCCGGCAGAGCGCTATGGGTCGCGCGCGCAGCAGTTTCAGCGCGCGCTCTTCGAGCGGGGACCATATCCCGAGCCCAACCAAATCCTGAGTCACTATCGGCAGCTCGACGGCTTGTTCGCTGCCGAGGTGACGAGCTTCGAGCGCAAGCGCTTCTCGAACCTTTCTCACGCGCCGAACAAGGCGATGAACCTGAACAGTTACATCGGCCTGATGGGCCGCCACCTGACCGTGAGCGCGATCGCCGACGGGCAGAAGTTGTGTGACGTAGCACCCGATAGGTCAGGGCTTCATATCCCGGATCCCGACTACGTCTTGACCCTCGACGCCGACAGCTTGCTGGCGCCGAGCTACACGCTACGGCTCGTCCACGTGCTCGAGGATCCCAAGAACGCGGCGGTCGCAGTGGCCCAGACGCCTTACAGCTCGCTACTCGGTGCCCCGACCCGCACCGAGCAGGTCGCGGGAGCGACGACCGATCTTCAGTACGTCATCCACCAGGGCTTCACTGCCCATGGAGCCACGTACTGGGTCGGAGCGAATGCTGTCCTGCGTAAGAGGGCGCTGGAGGACATCGCAACGACCGTCGTGGATGAGCGGACAGGACTTGCCCACACCCGCTACATCCAAGATCGAACCGTGATCGAAGACACGGAGTCCAGCATCGACCTGGTGAAGCGCGGCTGGCGGTTGTTCAACTATCCAGCACGCCTGTCCTACAGCGCCACGCCACCCGACTTCGGAGCACTGGTCGTTCAGCGGCGGCGGTGGGCCAACGGAGGATTGCTCATCCTGCCCAAGCTGCTGGGCCTCCTCGTCAAGCGTCAGGTCCGGGACGTCGGGCTGCTGCACGCGTTCATGAGGGTCCATTACCTGGTGTCGATTGCCGCGGTCAACTTCTGCCTCGTGGTGCTGTTCCTAATTCCGTTCCCGCGCTGGTCGCTGCGCCAAGCTGTCAGCGGCAAGGGAACGGCGTTTAAGCGCACCCCGAAGGTGAGTGATCGTACGTCCTCGCCTCCGGTCTACGTAGTCGTTCCCGTCCTGCTGGCCGCATTGCTCGGCTCCGGCGCGGTTTGGAGCTTCGTCCGCGGCGTTCCAATACAGGGCGCGGCCTCCGCGATCAACGCGCTGCTTCTGCTGTACGCGGTAACGCGCTTCATCGGCTGGCGGTTCGGGTGGGAGGACATCCGGGCGCAGGTTCGGCTGCCGCGTTCGGTGCGCTCGCGCCGCAGCGCCCCGAAGCCCGGCTAAGACAAGACCTGCACGGTGACGGTCCGCCGCCGAGGCCGGTCGTCGAAATCGAGCAGCACCACCTGCTGCCAGGTGCCGAGGGCGAGTCGACCGTCTACCAGTGGGATCGTCTCGGAGGGGCCGATCACCGCTGCCCGCAGATGGGCATGGGCATTCGTGTCGTGGTTGCGGACGTTGTGTTCGTAGTCCGAGCTGCTGGGAACCAGACGGTCAAGCAGCGCCTGGAGATCGTGCACGCCTCCCGGCTCGTACTCCATCGTCGTCACTGCGACGGTCGATCCCGTCGCGAAGACGGTGACCAGCCCGCGCTCCACCCCTGAGGTACTGACGACCTGGGCCACGCCCTCCGTGAGGTCAACGATGTGTCCGTTGCCGGGAGTATCCATCCGCAGCAGTCCGCCGTGGACCCCCATCTCTTAATTCACACGCACGCGCGCGAAGCGGCGTTTGCCGAGCTGGAGCACCTTTCCGGCCACCTGATCTACCGGGACGTCAAGTGAGCCGTTGGCGACCTGCTCCCCGTCGAGTCTCACACCACCCTGGGCCAGCGCTCGCCGCGCCTCCGATGTGGAGATTCCGAAGGCGCTGTGAAGCAACGCAGGCAGGTGCACTTCGGCCGTGGACGCCGGCCAGTCGACGAACGGCATGTCCTCCGGGAGCTCCCGGGCGACGTGAACGCGGTCGAATTCGCGCTCTGCCCCCGAGACTGCGTCGGCGCCCCAACACCTCGCGACCAGCGCTCGCGCCAGGGCGCGCTTTGCGTCCCGCGGACCCAGGTCCGCAGGCGGCTCTGCGCCAAGCAGCAGCGTGTACCAGGTCTCGAGTGCGGAATCGGGGATGCTGAGCGTCTTGCCGTAGATCTCTCCTGGCGGGTCGGTCACGCCGACGTAATTACCGAGCGACTTCGACATCCGCCGTTCTCCGTCAGTGCCGGGGAGGATCGGCATCGTGAGCACGACCTGCTCTTCCATCCCGTAGGCGCGCTGGACGTCGCGCGCGAGCAGCAGGTTGAACTTCTGGTCGGTTCCCCCCAGCTCGACATCCGCCTTGACCGCAACCGAGTCGTAGCCCTGGAACAGCGGGTAAAGGAGCTCGAGTACGGCGACCGGCGCTCCCGCGCTCAGCCGATTGGCGAAGTCCTCGCGTTCTGTGATCTGCGCCACGGTCGCGGTTCGTGCCAGGCGGAACAGCTCGTCCATGGTCATGTCGAGCCACTCGCTGTTTCGACGCACCTCGACCCGTTCGCGATCGAGGATCAGGAAGGCCTGCTCCGTATAGGTCCGCGCGTTGGCGTCGATCATCTCGCTCGACAGCACCGGGCGGGTCTCTGAGCGCCCGCTCGGGTCACCGATCCGGGCCGTGAAGTCGCCAATGATCAGGACCACGAGGTGACCCTGGTCCTGAAATTCGCGCAGTTTGCGAAGAACGACAGTGTGCCCCAGGTGGATATCGGCGGCGGTCGGGTCGATCCCCAGCTTCACCCGCAGCGGCCGTCCGAGAGCCAATTTCCGCTCCAGCTCTCCCTTCGGCAGGCAGTCCACCGCATCGCGCTGAAGCCATGCGGACAGCTGCTGATCCGCCGGGGAGTTCATCGCGGGCCAATGCTAGAGTCTGCGCCCACCCCGGGGACCTTGCCGCCCCTCCTTCTCGGGCATGTGGCCTGCAGTTGGCCGCGACCGCCGGTCAGAGCACCGAGTAGCACGAATCGATCGCATGAGCGACGACGGAAACACGCTGACTCCGTTTGGCCCGCAGCGAGGTGGGGCTGGCGCGCCGCAGGGAAGCGGGGTCGGCTCGCCGCGCGGCCAGAGGGCATCCGGGTCTCGGGCGGTGAGAGCCCCCGCGCCCCCGAGAGGCGTCCCGCCGACCGAGAGGGATGGAGGGCGCGCCGGCAACGGTGGCGAGCCGCCGACCCAGACCCCGGCGCCGGCAACGGCCGGCGGCGGAGAAGGTGGTAGCGGCGCGGGCCAAGGCGGTCGCGACGAGCTCCCGCCTAAGCCCCGCGTTCGCAAGCTTCGCCTGCTGGCGATCGTGATCGGCCTGGGCGCGCTCGCGTTCGTCTCCACGGCCTTCGGGATGATGATGGCGGTCGCGTCGGACCTCCCGCAGCTCGAGAATCGCCAGCAGTACAGGCATGAGGAGAACTCGTTCCTATACGACGACACAGGCAAGCTGGTCGGAATCCTGGCGCCGCCCACGCACACGGTCGTCATCCAGCGCCTGAGCGACATCTCGCCCTGGATGCGCAAGGCAGTGGTGGCCGCCGAGGACAAACGCTTCTGGTCGGAGCCCGGGGTCGACGTCCAAGGGGTCGGGCGGGCGCTGATCAGCGACGTGACCGGTGGCTCACACCAGGGAGCGTCGACAATCGCGGAGCAGTTCGTCAAGAACGCCCTCTCGGAGCAGAACAACCGGACGGTGTTCGAGAAGCTGCGCGAGGCAACGCTGGCCTTCCACCTGACTCACAGGTGGCCGAAGGCGAAGGTGATCAGGGAGTACCTGAACTCTGTCTACTTCGGCAACGGCGCATACGGCGTCGAGTCAGCGGCGCGCGTTTACTTCGGCAACGCGCTCGGGTATGACCCCAACGCCGCCATCGATGGCTCGACCGGGGGCTGCGGCGATAGCACGCCGAGCGCCAAGCGACCGACCTGCGCCTCGAAGCTCCAGCCATGGCAGTCCGCGCAGCTGGCCGGGATGATCTCCTCGCCCGCCCAGTTCGACCCCATCGCGCATCCGCACGCCGCGCTGACCCGCCGCAACGCCGTGCTGAGGGACATGCTGCAGCAGCACGACATCAGCCCGGAGCAATATCAAGCCAGCAGCACGCAGCCGCTGCCCACCGCCAATGACCTACAGCAGCCGGCGGAGCCGAGCGCCGCCCCGTACTTCACGAGCTGGCTGCGGCCACAGATCCTCAGGGCTATGGGCCTGGGACACGGTGTGTCGGCGAGCGTCGCCGAATACCGCGCGTTTTACGGCGGTCTGAAGATCCACACCAGCCTCGACATGGGCATCCAGCAGGCGGCCGATCAGGCGGTCGAGCAGACACTGCCGTATAGCTCTGGGCAACCCACCGTGTCGCTGGTGTCGATCGACAACAAGACTGGCGAGGTACGGGCGATGGTGGGCGGACCGGTCGTCAACGGCAAAGAGGACTACGAGCACCATCCGTTCAACCTTGCCGCCGAAGGACACCGCCAGCCGGGCTCCTCGTTCAAGCCCTTCACGCTCGCCGTCGCTCTCGAATCCGGCATCGGCCCCGACTCCGTCTGGACCTCGGCGCCGCAGGACTTCACCGTCCCCAACAGCGGCGGCAAGGAGCACTTCATAGTCCACAACTTCGGCAACTCCTACTCGGGATCGATCTCCCTCCAGGGGGCAACCGACGTGTCTGATAACTCGGTGTTTTCGCAGGTCGGGATCAAAGTCGGAACGTCGAGGGTGGCCCGCCTCGCGAGGAAGATGGGTATCCGCTCGCCCGTCTCCAACAACTACGCGATGATCCTCGGCGGCCTACGAATCGGGGTCTCGCCGCTGGACATGGCTCACGCCTACGAGACGTTTGCCACCGGCGGGCAGAAGGTCTTCAACCCAGTTCTCGGCGGTCCGAACGGCGGGCCGATCGGAATCGACTCCATCGACTGCAACGACTGCACCCACACCGGCATCCCCGCGCACCTTCAGAACAAGCCAGAGCTGAAGCGAATCCTGCCGCCCGACGTCGCCCAGGAAGTGCAGCAGATGCTGCAGGGCCCGGTCGAATCGGGCACCGCGACCCAGGCGGCGATCTCCGGGGTGACCGTAGCGGGCAAGACCGGCACTACCACCAACTACGGGGATGCCTGGTTCGTCGGCTGGACGCCGCAGCTGACGACCGCGGTCTGGGTCGGGTATCCCGACAAGCTGGTGCCGATGAACACCCAGTACAACGGGGGCCCGGTCGAAGGCGGAACGTGGCCGGCCATCATCTGGCATGCGTTCATGGTCCAGGCGCTCCAGGTTCTTCAGCAGGAGCAGCAGTCAAAGAACAACGGGCAGAACACGACCACCACTGACACCACTCCGTTGCCGAGCCCGAGCGTGACCCCGGTCGCGCCGAGCACCGGCGCTGCGCCTGTCGGCCCGTCTACCACCCCGGCCACCACGACGCCAGCCCCGGTCACGCCCGCCCCGGCTCCGCAAGCCCCGACTGGCCCCGCCCCCGCGGCGCCGGCACCGGTCGCGCCTCGGGGCGCACCAGGGGCCGGCGCCGGAACGACGGGCGGCACGCCCCAGCCGACACCGCCTGCTGGGACCGGCGGCACCCCCTCGGGCGGAGCTAGCGGCGGTACGGCCCTGCCGCCGCACAGGTAGAGCAGCGCCAGGCGCCAACCGTCGTCAGCGGGCTGGTCGCGACAGAAAGCGGTTCCCCGCGATGCAGAACCTCCAAGGAAGCTCCGCGGCCTTGGTGATCCCGACGCGGGGGCCAGCGGTTACGGAAAACTCCCGCCACGACGGAGGAGGCTCGGAGATCAGGACCGGACCCTTCGACAGGGAGGATCCGTTGTGATCGAGCGTGATCCCCAGGGCCTGGGTCAGCTTCCCGGGGCCCGAGCACAGGCTCTCGAGCCGCTCGAGACCCCGCCGCTCGCGCATCGGCTCGATGCCGGAAATAGGCTCAAGCGCTCGGATCAGGACCGCCGCTCCTACCCCCTCGCGCTCCGAGACGGCGTTCAGGCAGGCGTGAATGCCGTATGAGCGGTAGACGTAGGCGCGCCCGGGCGGCCCAAACAGGACGCCGGTGCGGGGCGTGAGGCCGACGAACGCGTGGCACGCTGGCTCCGAATGGTGATAGGCCTCGGTCTCTACGATCACTCCGGCGGAACCCCCACACGAGACCACGCAGCCGATCAGATCCCTGGAGACGTCGAGCACCGGGCGGTCGTAGAAGGCCGCGGGGAGGGCTTGGGCCAGCGCCGTCAACGCGAGGACGCCAGCGCCGCTTCCGCCTGCTCGAGCTGCTCGCGGACGCGCAATGAACTGGTTCCGCCCTCGGAGCGCTTCTGCTCGAGTGACTCCGTCGGCTTGAGCAGCGCGTAGAACTCCTCGTCCAGCAGCGGCGAGTGCTCGGCGAGCTCCTGGGGAGTGAGCTCCGAGAGCAGTGTCCCCTGCTCTATCGCGCTCCGGACGACGCCGCCCACGATTGTGTGCGCCTCCCGGAACGGAACGCCGCGGCGAACGAGCATGTCAGCGATGTCAGTCGCAGAGAGGAACTCATCTGACGCCCCAGACGCCAGCCGCTCGCGGTTGAATGTGACCGAGGCCAGCATCCCGTCCGCCGCTTCTAGGCACAGCTCGAGGGTGTCGGCTGCATCGAACAGATGCTCCTTGTCCTCCTGCATGTCCTTGTTGTAGGTCAGCGGGAGGCCATGCATGACGCCGTGCAGCGCGACCAGGTGGCCGGCGATCCTTGGCGCCTTGGCCCGCAGGAGCTCCGCCACATCGGGGTTCTTCTTCTGTGGCATCAGCGACGACCCCGACGCCCAGGCGTCCGAGACCTCCAGGAAGCCAAACTCCTGGCTTGACCACAGCACGATCTCGGCGCCGAGCCTTGAGAGGTGGGTAGCGCAGGTGGCCGCGGCGGCCAGGTAGTCGAGCACGAAGTCCCGGTTCGAGACGGCATCGATCGAGTTCTCGGCCACGCCGGCGAACCCCAGCTCCGCGGCCACGAAGCCCCGGTCGGTGTCGAAGTTGACCCCCGCCAGTGCACCGCTGCCCAGCGGCAGTCGGCTCACCGCTCCGAGCACGTCGGCGAAGCGGTCGCGGTCGCGGACCAGCATCCATAGGTACGCCAGCAGATGGTGGGCTAAATAGATCGGCTGCGCGCGTTGGAGATGCGTGTAGCCTGGCATCGGCCAGTCGAGGTGCCCGCGCGCCTGGTCGAGCAGCGTCCGCGCCAGGCTGGCAGAGCCCTCCAGCGCCCGCTGCGCGTGCTCGCGGACGTACATGGCCATGTCCGTCGCCACCTGGTCGTTGCGAGAGCGCCCGGTGTGAAGCTTTCCTCCCACCGGGCCGGCGATTTCCGTCACGCGACGCTCGAGGGCCATGTGGATGTCCTCGTCATCCTGGGCGAACAGAAACGAGCCATCCGACAGCTCCCGTTCGACCTGCTCCAGCGCTTGGTGAAGGGCGTCGCGATCCTCGGATGAGACGATCCCCTGGCGAGCGAGCATGGAGGCGTGCGCACGCGATTGCGCGATGTCGTACGGCGCCAGCCGCCAGTCGAAGCCGATCGAGTCGTTGAGGCGGCGAAATACCGCGTGTTGCGGTTCCGTGAAGCGCGCGCTGGCGCGAGAGGCCGTCGGAGAAGAAGAGGTGTCGCGCAGAGACATGCGGCGGCTGATGTTAGGGTCGGACGCTCGCCCGGGCCTGCGCCTCAACCACCGATCGCAGCTCGTCCGCCACCTGCGCGACCTGGCCCTCGGTCATCTGCGGGAAGAACGGCAACGCGATCGACCGCCGTGCGACGTCCTCTGCCACCGGGAACTCGCCCTCGCGGTGGCCGAAGCGCTCGCGGTAGAAGCTCATCAGGTGGATCACGGGAGCTCGAGCCCTTCGATAGACGAAAGCGCCTGCCGATATAGCGAGGCCACGCGCGCCCTCCCCTCGAGCATCTCATCCAGTCGCTCAAGCTGCGCGAGGCCCAATGCGCAGGCCACATCGGACAGGCGGTAGTTGAAGCCGAGCCGGTCGTGGTCGAGCCAGCCCATGTCCGGGGAGCGCCCCTGGTTTCGCTCCGAGTCGAGCCGCTCCTTGACGCCGCCGTCGGCCACGCAAACCATCCCCCCCTCCCCCGTCGTCAGCTGCTTGTTGGGATAGAAGCCGAACACCGCCGGATGCCCGCGTCCCCCCACCGGAACACCGTCGCCGTAGACGGCGCCGAGCGCCTCGCACGCATCCTCGACGATCGGCAGCCCGAGTTGCTCCAACGACGGCACGTCGGCCGGATAGCCGAAGATGTGGACCGGAAGCAGGGCGGCGGTGCGCGACGTCACCGCCGTCGTCACCGCGTCGGGGTCAACGTTCAGCGTGACGGGGTCGATGTCGGCAAAAACGGGACGCGCGCGCTCATACACCGCGACGTTCGCGCTGGCCACGAACGAGAACGGGCTCGTTATCACGTCGTCGCCCTCGCTGACCCCGACAGCCCGCAGCGCCAGGTGCAGCCCGGCGGTGCCGCTCGAGACAGCGCTCGCGAACGGCGCACGCACCCGCTCGGCGAACGCCCGCTCGAACTCCGGGAGCAGCGGCCCGAGCGACAGCCGACCGGAGCGCAGCGCGGCCAGTACGCGCGCCTCCTCCTCGGGGCCGATCACCGGGCTGGCGAGGGGAAGGGCCTCTTCGGTACGCCGGCTCAAAGCGACTCTTCGGAGCGCCGGCTCACGTGGCGGGCGCGGTGGTTCCACGCCCAGCTCGCCGCTCGACCCGCAACATCCCGTACTCGAGCGAGTCGACCAGCGCCTCCCACGAGGACTCGATGATGTTCTCCGAGACGCCGATCGTGCCCCAGACTTCCTCGCCATCGGAGGTGTCGAGGAGCACGCGTGTGACCGCGCCGGTCCCTTTCGCCTCGTCCAGGATCCTCACCTTGAAGTTGACCAGATCGATGTCGCGCAGCCGCGGGTGCGTCTGCGCCAGCGCCTCCCTGAGCGCGCGATCCAGTGCGTTGACGGGGCCGTTGCCCTCGGCGGTGCGCACGTAGCGCTCGCCGTCAACCCAGATCTTGATCGTGGCCTCGGTCTCAACCCGGCCGTCGGCGCGCTTCTCGACGATCGCGCGCCAGGACTCGAGCGTGAACAGCGGCTCGTAATCGCCCGTCTCCTTGCGCAGCAGCAGCTCGAATGAGCCGTCGGCGGCCTCGAAGTGATACCCGCGGTGCTCGAGCTCCTTGACCCGCTCGACGACCGCTCCCGCCTCCTCGTCTTCGAGCACCAGGCCGGCATCGCGAGCCCGGGCATGGACCGTCCCCTTGCCCGACAGCTCCGAGATCAGGACCTCGCGTCGGTTGCCGACAACCTCGGGATCGACGTGCTCGAAGGTCGCCGGATCCGCGCTCACCCCTGCCACGTGCATTCCTCCCTTGTGCGCGAACGCGTTGCGGCCGACGTAGGGCTGGAAGGAATCGGGGTTGAAGTTCAGGAGCTCGTCGACGAAGTGCGCGGTGGGGGTCAGGTTTGTGAGCTGCTCCTCGGTCAGGCACTCGTATCCGAGCTTGAGCTGGAGGTTGGGGATGATCGTGACCAGATTGGCGTTTCCGCAGCGCTCTCCGTAGCCGTTCATCGTCCCCTGGACGTGCGAGGCGCCCTGCTGCACTCCCGCGATCGAGTTGGCCACGCCACAGCCGGCGTCATCGTGGCAGTGGATCCCAACGCTCACGATGGACCCGAGGCTGTCAACCACGGCGGCCATGGCCACGGTGAGCCGGTCCGGCAGCGTCCCTCCGTTGGTGTCGCAGCAGACGACAGTCTCGGCGCCCGCCTCGGCGGCGGCGCGCAAACAGCGAAGCGCATAGTCAGGGTCGTCGTGGAACCCGTCGAAGAAGTGCTCGGCGTCATAGATCACCCGCTTGCCTTCCGAGCTGAGGAACGCCACCGAGTCGGCGATCATGCGCAGGTTCTCCTCTCGGCTGACCTTCACGACCTTCTCCAGGTGAAGCCCCCAGGTCTTGCCCACGACCGTGCACACCGGCGCGAAGCATCCGGCGAGCACCCGGAGCCCAGGGTCGTCCGGCGCCGCGGAGTCCCGCCGCCGGGTCATCCCAAACGCCGCGATCGAGGCGTGCTCAAAGGTCTCCTCCGCCAGCAGGTCGAAAAGCTCGAGCTCCTTCGGGTTGGAGCTCGGAAAGCCTGCCTCGATCACGTCGATTCCGAGGTGGTCAAGCCGGTGCGCCACCCGCAGCTTCTCCGGCGCCGATAGCGACATCCCCTCGCCCTGCATACCGTCGCGCAGGGTGGTGTCGTACAGCTCGATCTTGGTCATGGGGGCGGTGTCACACCGCCTTTGAGGGCACCTTCACCACGTCCAGCCAGTCGGCGTAGCGCGGGTCGCGACCGTGCAGCGCGTCGTCGAACACACGCTGGATGGCGTGGGTTATCGGCCCGGGCTCACCGGAGCCCACCCGGTGATCATCGATCTCGCGCACCGGGGCCAGCTCGGTGGCAGTGCCGGTGAGGAACACCTCGTCGGCCAAGTACAGCTCGGCTCGGGCCAGGTTGCGCTCGATCACTTCGTAGCCGAGGTCGCGCGCGATCTCGATCAGCGATCTGCGGCTGATGCCGTCCAGGATCCCGGCCGTCTGGGGGGGTGTGAAGATCGTTCCGTCCCTTACGACGAAGATGGTCTCTCCCGTGCCCTCGCATACGAAGCTTTGTGCATCCAACAGGATCGCTTCCTGGTAGCCGGCCTTCGACGCCTCGATCTTCGCTAGCACATTGTTCAGGTACTGGCCCGAGGCCTTGGCGTGCGGTATCAGCGAGTCGTGCGGGATCCGGCGCCAGCTCGAGACCTTGGCGCGCACGCCTTCCTGCATACCGGCCTCGCCCAGGTACGACTCCCAGGGCCACGCGGCAATGGCCACCTCCACCGGGCAGTCGAGGGGGTACAACCCCATCTGGCCGTAGCTGCGAAACGCGATCGGGCGCATGTAGCACTCGCGCAGCTCGTTGGCCGCGATCAGCTCGTGTGTCGCGGTCCGGAGTTCTTCGAGCGTATACGGGATCGGCATGTAATAGAGCTCGGCCGACTTGAATAGCCGGTGGAGGTGGTCGCGGTGGCGGAAGATGGCCGTGCCGTGGGGCGTCTCATACGCCCGCTCGCCCTCGAACACCCCGGTTCCGTAATGGAGCCCGTGCGTCAATACGTGGACCTTCGCGTCCTCCCAGGCGACGAGCTCTCCGTTGTGCCAGATGAGGTCAGCTTGCTCCACTTGTCGGGCTCCTTAGAGGTTTTTGAGTACCGCCTGGGTGGCCTCGCGAGTAGTGGCTGAGCCCCCCAGGTCCGGCGTGCGCAGCCCGTCGGACAGCGCCCGGTCGACTGCCGATTCTACCGCCGCCGCCTGCGCCTCCATGCCCAATCCGTACCTGAGCATCAGCGCTCCCGAGAGGAACATCGCCAGTGGGTTGGCGGCGCCGGTGCCGGCGATGTCCGGAGCCGAGCCGTGGATGGGCTCGAACAGCCCGGGGCTGCCGTCGCCCAGCGACGCGCTGGGCAGCATGCCGATTG
>VAWT01000262.1 GCA_005883415.1 Actinomycetota bacterium
CGATGAAGCCGACCAGCGACAGCAGTTCTAGGCCAGCGGCCAGGACGATCCACGTCGCGCATCCGGCGATCAGTCGTCCGGGCGCCCGGGCCAGCGGCGGGATCACCAAGAACGCGACGGCGATCGCCGCGATCGCGACCCACCTGACCCTGTGAGGCGGCCTAGCCGCGCCAGCCGGCTGTGGGAGCGAGTAGGTTCACGCCTGATCTACTACTGAGCGTAGCAGATAATCCCTGCAGTTTCTACTATGCGGCCTAGGAGAACGCCTCGGCGGCGCTACTATGCATCGCAGTAACGCCGGCCGCGCAGAGGTGACGGACGCGGCTAGGGCTTGCGTGCCAGACGCTGCAGCGATCGGCGACGCGCCGGGTCAAGCTTCGCCATCTGCTCCGCGAAGTGGCTGAGCGCCACGTCCCCGAACTGGTCGAGAAGCCCTTCGACCTCCGCGCCGGCGCGCAATCGCATGTACTCATCGCGCTCGTAAGCGGGGGCATAGAAATCCGTCTTGCCTTCCCGTCTGCGGACGAGCAAGCCCTTCTTGTGCAGCCGCGCCATGATCGTCATGTACGTCGTGTAGGCGCGCTCCTTAGGCGCCCGTGCGTTGAGCGCCTGCATCACGTCCCGCACCGACGACTCGCCGCTCTTCCAGAGCTGCTCCATTACCTCGGCCTCGAGTTGGTGCAGAGGCGGCGGAACCGCGTTAGCCCTCGATCGATTGCCTGAGCGCCGCGCCATCTACGACGAACCATAGCAGGAGTACCATACGGGTCATCCCGTCGATTCGCGCGCGTCAGAGGACGGTGAGGACGAAGAAACCCGATTCTCGACCTCCCGCGGGGGCCGCCATCGCTCCCCAAGAGCAACCGGCTGCGGTCGCGGCTGCTCGTGTCGCGAGGGCGGGAGTGGTACTGGGTGCCCTGGGGCTTGCAGGCTCGGTGTTTGTGATCGTGCGGTTGGCGGAGTCCTGGCGGGTGACGCCCGAAAACGCGTCTCATCGGATCTCCCTGCTGGGACAGAAGCTGAGCTATCCGGCAGCGAACTTCGCCGCGATCGTCGTCCTCGGGCTTGCCCTGCTAGGGCTGACCGTGACCGGGTTGGTGCTGCTCGGCGCCGCCCGGGAGTACGTCGCTAACCGACGATTTCACCGACTGATCGGCTCGGGCGACTGGGGAAAGGTGGAGGACGCCGTCGTCATTCCGGACGAGCAGCCCCGCGCTTTCTGTGCCGGGCTGCTCAGACCCCGCGTCTATGTCTCAAGCGGTGCCGTCGCACTGCTCGACGAGGCGGCGCTGCGGGCCGTGCTGGCCCACGAGCGCCACCACGCCCGCCGTTGGGATCCTCTCAGGCTGGCGATTGCCCGAGTTATCGCTCGAGCGTTGTTCTTCGTGCCCGGACTGGCGGAACTGGTCCGTCGCCAACGGGCAATGGCCGAGCTGAGCGCGGACGAGTACGCGGTGGGTGGCAACCCAGAGAACCGGCCGGCGCTGGCGCGCGCGATGTTGAGCTTCGCCGACGAGCCAGGTTCAGACGATCTAGTTGGCATTGACCCGGCCCGGGTCGATTACCTCCTGGGAGACGCTCCAAGCTGGCGCTTTCCCGCCGTGCTGTCGCTGGCCGCAATCTCAGTGATTGCACTCGTGATCGCGATAGCCGTGCTCGCAGGCCAGGTGGCCACGGGCTCGGCCTCGCTCGCCCCGCCGTTCCTCTCGGCCCAGCCCTGCATCGTCGTGCTCGCGCTGATACCAGCCCTCCTTGCCCTTCTCGCTTTGCGATTGCGCCGGGGCGTGTGGCTTGGGCCCCTGGGGCTTCGGGACTCAAGCAGCTAGTAGGGCTCCCCCCAGGGGCGCCCGGTCCTCGGTCGGTGGCGGCAGTACTACGACGCGACGTAGATATTTGAGCGGTGGGGAAGGTTCCGGCCCCGGCGGCGTCTGAGACGGTAGCGGATGGCTACTACGAGACCTCGTAGTTAGCAAGAACGTCCGCACCACACCCTCTCAGACCACGAAAGGAAGCTACGAATGCGCAACGAGGACACCTTCACGGCAGGGTCGACCGGAACAGAGGATCCAATCTCGCCGCACGAGGAGGCCGAACGTCAATGGCGTCGGGTCCTTGGCAGACGCTCGTTCCTCAAGGGAGTCGGCCTCGCCGGCGCGGCGGCGATTCCAGGAAGTGCGCTCCTCTCAGGCAGCGCGTTCGCTAGCGGCGGCACGCTGACCCAAGGTGATGTCGCGATCCTGCGCTTCCTTGCGGCAGTGGAGTTGATCGAGAGCGACCTGTGGCAGCAGTACAACGAGCTGGGCGGCGTCAACGGGGGGAATTCCGCGTACATGGCGGCGCTTTCGAATCTCGACGGCGACATGCCGCAGTACATCGCCGATAACACCGACGACGAGCTGAGCCACGCGGCGTTCCTGAACGCCTACCTAAGGTCGAAGGGTGCGCGGGCGGTCCACCTCGACCAGTTCCGCACGCTTCCCAGCAGCAAGGCAACCGGCGCCAAGCAGATCGGCCGTCTGACCAACCTGCAGTCGCTCGATGTCGACACCAGCTGGTACGTGCGCTACCGGAGCACGAACAATCCGGACCTCGGGGCGACTTTCCGCCAAGCGGTCAACATCAGGCGCGAGCCGGCGATCCCCCTCAACGACACGGATACCCCGCCCAACTTGCCGGCTCCAGTCCCGCCAGTCGGCGCCCAAGAAACGCGTATGCAGGCGATCGCCAACACGGCAGGGTTTCACTTCGCATACATCGAGCAGGGTGGCTCGAGCCTCTACAGCATCATGGCGCTGAAGGCCTCGAATCTCGAGGTCCTGCGCGGACAGCTAAACCAGACCAACCTCATCCTGCCCGAACCGTGTCAGTTTCTCGACCCCGGGCTGCCTCGCTGCTCGATCGTCCGGCCCACGCTCGACCAGCTCGGCGGTGCAGTGGCGACCATCGCCAGCTTCACCGCTGACCGTTTGTTCGAGGGCCAATCACCGAGGTTCTTCAAGGTCATCAACGAGCTCGCTGCCGAGGCCGACGCGGCTGCACGCAGCCGGTAGACGGGCCGATTCGAAACGGAAGGGACAACACCATGATCAGTTCCATCCTTCAACCAACGCACCTGCTAATCGTCCTGGCCGTCGTTCTGCTCGTGCTGGGGCCGAAGCGCCTTCCCGGGGCCGGCCGGGCACTCGGGCAGGGCCTGAGGGAATTCAAGACGTCGATCCGCGGCGAGACCGAACCCGACGAACATCACGATCCCGATGCCCAAGCTCTGTCAGATCACAGTGCCGGGGCTTGAGGTCCGCACGGACTGGCGGCTCGTCCACGACCGCCTCCTCGACGAGTTCCCCGACGTGACGGATGTCTTGGCGACGACGATGCCTGCGACGATCCTCATCACCTACAGGCGGTCGGTCGACCCCGACGCCTGGCTCGCGGTGATCAGCGAGACGGTCGAGGCCAGTCGTGGGGTCATGGGAGTGTGGTCGCGCGGAATCCCACGTCGAGCGCTTCCCTGAGGAGTCGCGACTCGGGTATGCGCTCGGCGTGGCATCACGACGGACTCCATGTGGACGGTTGTATGCGACGTGATAAGTTTGGCAACTACTATGCGCAATAGTATTCATGCTCGGTCGAGGCTTGCGGCCGGGTTCCGCCGGCGCTGGGCGATCCCGCTCGGCGCTGCGGCCGCCGTGTTGACGATCGCGGGCTGCGGGGCCGCTTCTACCGGGAAGATCGTCGCTCCGAGCGCGACAAAGCGCGCGAATTGGCTCACGGTTGCGAAAGCTCACCGCCCGCTGGACCTGGTGGGTCCACGGGCTGACGGATCGCTCGACTTGGCGGCGGGCGGACGCCTGGAGCGCTTGAAGCCAAACGGTCAAACGCAACCGTTTGCACCCGGATATGTGAGCCCGGGTGGTGAGGAGCCGTATATCGCGCTCTCCCCTGGTGGCTCCTTCGGAAACGGCACCGTCTACGCGCTGCGGCTCACATCGGGACGGGGCGTCGTGGCGGTCAGCGCCGGAGGTCGCGTCCGGCGCTTCGCCACGCTGAAAGCGCCCGGTTTGATCGACGGCATCGCGTTCGACCAGACGGGCGGCTTCGGTCACAAGCTGCTCGTGACGATCGGCAATGGCGCACGCACGACCGTTGACGCGATCGACGGCAGTGGCGCTGTCACAACGATCACCCGCAATGCTCCGCGAGCCGAAGGGGGAATCGCGGTTGCGCCTTCCTCGTTTGGCAACTTCGCGGGGGATCTGATCTTCCCCGATGAAACATCGGGGAAGCTTTTTGCCGTCACTCCCGATGGCAGGAGCGCGCTGGTCGCGGTCTCCGGCCTGCCCCACGGCGGCGACATTGGAGTGGAGAGTGAGGGGTTCGTGCCTACCGCGGACGCCGTCAGCTGCTCGGCGGCCGGTTGCCACGTGCGATTCGTGGCGACGGGGCCGAAAGTAGCTCACGCCGAGGGCCACATCGCTTTCCGCTGACCACTGCCGCTAGCGGTCGGGAGCCAGCTCTACAGACCTTGAGGGAAGGCGATCGCGCTGGGGGAAACGAGCGGCGTGCCGACCTCGAGCTGGATCTGCGCATGCCGAGTGAGAGGGATGTCCCGTGGGTTGCCTGCGAACAGGCGGCCGTCGTAGATGGCCGTGATCCGACCAGCGACCGGTCCCACCCGCGCAGGGCCGAGTTGTTGGCACCTGATATCGAAAAAGTCGCCGAGGGTGTAGGTCCGCTCGATCGGCGATTCGATGTGGATGATCCCGTCGGCGGCATGCGTGT
>VAWT01000263.1 GCA_005883415.1 Actinomycetota bacterium
GATTCTGGGTGGCGACGTAGACGAGGTCCAGATTGACTCCGGCCCGGGCGATCTTGCGGGTCAAATCGGCCAGCACCCCGGGGCGATCCTCGACGTTGACCACCACTACCTCGCGCTCGCGGGTCACCGCCAGGTGGGAGATGGCCAGCAGGTGCTTGGCGGCCTCGGCGTAGGGCACCAGGATGTGAAGTTCGGCACGTTCCCCCGACCCGACGCAGGTGGCGGCCGCGACATTCACGCCCGCGTCGCTGATCGCCACCGCGATCTCCGCCAGCGCCCCAGGGCTGTTCTCGATGTCGATGACCAGGTCGAACGCCACGTATCCCGGGCTGGTCAGCCTACTCCTAACCAACCTCCAGAGCCAACGGGTGGCGGCCAGCGCACACCGCCGGCCGTTCGCTTAGCCGACGACGCTGGATCACCCGCTCCGCTGCGCTCCGCGGCGCGATCGGCCACCGCTTTTGGCGCCGTCTGACGCGCGACGCTCGGAACGGGGCTGCTCGCCGTCCCTTAGCTGCTCGAGCGTCCGCTCGAGCGCGTCCATCAGGTCGGGCGCAGGCTTTGGTTCCTTCTCCGGCTTGGGGACCTCGATCGTCTTCCGCTTGCGCTTGGCGTCGATCACTCGCTTGAGACGCTCCCGGTAGCAGTCCTGATAACGGCCGGGATCCCAGTCGGTGCTGAGCCCCTCGACGATCGCGACCGCCGTATCGAGCTGCTTTTTCGACGGCTTCTTTCCACCGCTTTCGACGTCCTTGGCTGGACGGACCTCGTCGTGGAACAGCATCGTGCTAAGCGCCAGCACGCCCTCGCGTGCCCGGACAGCGACCAGGTACTCCTTGGTTCGCATCACGAACCGCCCTATTGCGACCTGATCCTGATCGGCCAGGGTCTCGACCAGCAGGCGGTAGGCGCGCAGCGTCCCTTCGCTGTCGCCGGCGGGAATCAGGAAGTAGGGGTGGTCGAAGTAGATGGGGTCGACTTCCCCCAAGTCGACGAACGCCTCGACGTCGATCGTGCGGGTCTTGCGCGGCTGGACCGAGCCCAGCTCCTCGTCTGTGACGACCACCTGCTTGCCATCGAGGTCGTAGCCATGGGCCACCTCTTCCCAGGTCACCTCCTCGTTCTCCTTCGAGCACACCCGCCGCTGCTCAATCGGCACCTTGTCTTTGTCGTGGAGCTGCTGAAAGTGGTAATCGAGGTCTCGGGCCGCGCTGACCAGTTGGACGGGAACGTTGACCAGACCGAAGCTGAGCGATCCACTCCAGAGCGCGCGCGCCACCGTCAGCTCCTCGAGCCCGCCAAGCTAGCTTCAAGCGCCGCCGCCAGGTCGTCGCCCTGGGCGGGCTCCTCCTGCGCAACCACGTCGATTTCCTCTCCTCTCGCCTTTCGCTTGATCAGGTCGAGCACCGCATCACGATATGTGTCCTCGTAGGCTCGAGGGTTGAACTTCTCCGACAAGGAGCTCACCAGCCGCCCGGCCATCTCGATCTCCTTGTTGGAGGGCTTCGTGCCGCGTTCAACCTCGAGTTCCTGGCCGGAGACGACCTCGTCGTGGAAGCGCAGCGTGTGCAGCAAGAGCACGCCCTGGCCCGCGCGCAGCGCGACCAGGTACTCGCGATCGTGGAAGCTGAAGCGTCCGATCCCGGCGCGTCCTGTTTTGCGTAGGGCTTGATAGAGGAGCTCGAAGGCGTCCTTGTCATCGCGGGAGCCGGCGTAGTAGGTCTTCTCGTAGAAGACTGGATCGATCTCGTCAGCGTCGACGAAGTCGCTCAGTTCGATGACCTTGCCGCGGTTACCCGCCGCCGCCTTGATCTCGTCCTTGCCGAGCACGACGTACCGGCCATCTCCTACCTCGTAGCCCTTGACGATCTGCTTGTACGGGACCTCTCGGTCCTCCTTGGGGCAGACCCGCCTGTGCTCGATTCGGGCTCCGTCTTTGGCATGGACTTCCTGAAAGTGGATGGTCTTGGATTCTGTTCCGGAGTAGAGCTTGATCCGGACGTTGACCATTCCGAACGTCACCGTGCCGTTCCAAACTGACTTCGGCATGCCCGGTAGATACCCGCAGGCGGAAGCCCGGACACGAGGCGGCGCTGAAGCCACCCGCTTACAGGGCACGGCCCCGACGCCTAGTAGCCGTAGACGTAGCCGCCGGGGTAGCCGTAGCCGGGGTAACCGTCTGCGCCGGGGTACCCGTAGCCCGAAGAGCCGTCGGCGGGGTACCCGCCAGCACTGGCCGAGCCGGCGCCCGAGGACTGAGCGGTGCTCGCTGAGTAGGTCACGGTGAACGACGAGCCGTCGCTCGACACGGAGCTAGCTGACGCGCCGGCTGAGGACAGCTGCGAGACCCCCTCCAGTCCAGCGGGATTGAATCGCCCGCCGCCTGCAAGGGCCCCGGTGGCCCCAGAGGGCTGCAGGCTGACCTGCTGCACGGTCCAGTTGGGATCGCTGATTGAGCCAGTGTGTCCGCCGGCAGTCGCGGACGTGTTGGTGAAGGTCACCTGCCCGAAGTTCGCCAACGGCAGCGCCTGGACGTCGCCATTTGGTCACCGGGATGGATGGCCAGGTCCAGTTTCGTCTCTGCAGCCGGCACCAGTTCGTACCAGGCGTAGTAGGTCGGCTGCCCGTTCACCGAGGTGTCGGCCGCAGTTCCCACCTGCTCTAGCGACCCGGACTGCTGGCTCGCGCCGCCCAAGCCCACCCAGAAGGCCGAATATCCCTGGGTCGAGCTGCTAACAGAGGGCTGGGTCCAGCTTCCGGACACCTTCGAGAAGCTCTGGCCACTCGAGTTCTGCGCGATGTAACCGCTCCAGTTTCCGCTCACCTCCTGCTGTGCGTTGACGGATTGCGCAGATGCGCTTGCTGCGTCGGCCGCGAATCCCCCACCGAGGGCAAGCAATGTTCCTAATGCCAGCACCGGCAGTAGGCGTCGGCCTGGCAGTTTTTTTGTACTCATGATTGTCATCTCGCGTAGTGAGTCGGTTTATTGGTTTCTGAAACTCACTATGCGACGGCGCTTTAACAACGCGGTGTGAAAAGCCGAAGAGGACAAGTGGAAAAGGCGAAGAAGCACATATGAACGCCCGTGCCTCTGTCGACGTCTGGGGCGTCAGAGGCACGGCTCGTGGCTGCGAGAGCCTCGTGACTAGGGCTGGGGCGCCGGACGCTCTGCTCGCGCGCGCTCGCGCACGCGCTCGTTCTGTTGGCGAGCCGCGACAGTGATGAACCAGCCGATAAGCGCTAGCCAGATTCCTCCTAGGGCGCCACCGCCGGCAAGGAACTCCACCACGCCCACCGCGATCAGGCCGTAACCGGCGATCTGCCCGATCTTGGCCGCAACCGCCGTGGCCCGCACGCGGTCCGACCATCGCCGCCAGAGGACTGCGCGGAGGATCCTGCCGCCGTCCAAAGGAAACGCAGGAAGCAGATTGAAGGCAGCCAACAGAGCATTGATTCCCGCCAGCCACGACACCGCCGCCACCATTATCGGGCTGGCGCCGATGAGGCCCAAAAACCACGCGACGGCGGCAGCGACGGCGGCGATGCCGAGACTCATCGCTGGGCCCGCCGCGGCTACCTAGAAGGCTGCCGCCGTGAGCAGAGCGAAGAACCAGTAGGCCGAGCCGGTGAATCCCGGTGCGGCGGCCGGAAGCAAGACCACGGCCAAGCTCCAGGCGATCAAGAAGAAGATCGGGAACAGGCTCCAGTTGGCCCCGATTCGGATGCCGCCGACCCGACCGAAGTGAAGGCTCTCATTCATGTCGGTCACGACTAGCGGAGACCCCGGAGGCGGGACCCCGCGCCGGTGAGGAGAGCCAGATAGCGCAGCGCTCGGCCTCGGGCCAGCGGGCCATAAAAGCTCCTGAGCTGCCGCCCGTCGGTGAGGGATACCGCCCAGCCGCCGCGGATCGGTGTAAGGATGATCGCGTAAGCGCTGGTCATTGCATTTCTGCACATATGTTGGAACGGGACTCGAAGAAAACGGTCACGGTTCCTGAAGAAAACCCTGAGAGCGTTCCGCGCGGTCGGTCGCCGCTACGACGGCAACGCCGGCGGAAGCCCGAACCTAGGCAACAGATCGCCGCCGCCGAAGCGAGTGATCGCTGCGATGCGGTCGCCCTCCATCGTAAGCACGAACAGTCCCGTTCCCTGGGCGACCGCCTCGCCCGATTCCTTGATGTAGTGGCCAAAGGCGGGTTGCCCGTTCGCCCGCGTCGGAACCAGCTGGGTGATCCGGCCGGCGGGCCGCATGGCGTTCACGTGGCGCAAGAACGCCGCGATCTTCTCGCGCCCCTGGTACTCGAACGGCTCCGGGGGCATCGTCACCCACGCGTCGTCTGTGAGCAGCGAAACGACGCCGTCAGTATCGCCCTGCTCGAACGCGTCGGCAAAGCTCTCCGCGAGCTCGCGCTCGCGAGGGGAATGTGGCGCGGGCGCTCGTGCGCGCGCCGGCTCCAGTCGCGCGTCGAGCGCTGAACGGGCCCGCTGCAGGGCGCTGTTGACCATCGCCTCGCTGGCTTGCAGCATGTCGGCGACCTCGGCCGCTCTGTAGCCGAGCACGTCGCGCAGCACCAGAACCGTCCGCTGACGAGCGGGTAGGCGCTGAAGGGCGGTGATGAATACCAGCCCGACGGCCTCCCGCATCTCGTAGCGAGCCTCGGGCCCCGGCGCTGTGTCTGGCAGCCTCTCCAGAAGCTCCTCCGGGTAGGGCTCGAGCCACGTTGCTTCCCCCAGCCGCGTCGGCGGCGGCGGCTCGAACGCCAGCCCGGCCGCAGGGCGCGGACGACGGTCGCGGTCGCGCAGCCCGTTCAGGCAGCGATTGGTAGCGATCCGATACAGCCAGGCGCGAACCGAGGCGCGCTCCCCGAAGCCCTCAAGCCCACGCCACCCGGCCACCAGCGTCTCCTGAGGTGCGTCCTCGGCGTCCTGCGATGAGCCGAGCATCCGGTAGCAGCGCAGCTGAAGTTCTCGCCGGTAGGAGTCGGTCAGCGCCCGAAACGCCTGCTCGTTTCCGGCGCGAGCAAGCGTGAGCGTCGAGTTGGTCACGCATACGTGCTGGCATCAGCCACCTGCGGGTCTGGAAGACACGACCCGCGCCAGCCGCAAAACTCATCGCCGGTCTCTGACGACGGCCAGACCGGCGGCTCGCGGCGCCCGCGCCTAGAGCGCCTGAGAGCTCTCAACCCTCCCTGGCGTAGGTTCCGATCAGCCGCGCCTGCTCGATGACGTGGTCCTCGATCTGCGCATGCAGGGCGCGACGATCGAGGCTCGGCGGGAGCTCCAGAGCCTCGTCGAGCGCGTAAACCCAGAAGTAGTAGTGGTGGACCCCGTGCCCCGGCGGGGGCGCCGGGCCGTTGTAGCTCGTGTTGCCGAGGGAGTTGACCCCGCTCGCCGGGCCGTCGGTTCCTTCCGGCAAGCCGGTCGCGTCGCCCGGGATGCCGTAGGTCACCCAGTGCGTGAATCCATCGACCAGCGGCGCGTCCGGATCGTGCATGACCACGGCGAATGCGGCGGTCCCATCCGGAGCTCCCGACCACTCCAGTGGCGGAGAGACGTCCTCGCCATCGCCGGTGTGGCGTGGCGGCATCTGCTTGTGTCCGTCGAAGGCCGAGCTTCGGCCCGGGCCGCGGCTCCCAGGTCCGGTCCAGACCCTGTGGTACACGTTCGACCAGCCAGGGTTCTTCGCCCGCTGCCGCAGTCAGTTCGGCTCGACCTGGACCGTCCGACTGCCGGGGTTCCCGCCGGTCGTCGTCACCGCTGACCGCGACGCGATAAAGCGACTGTTCACGGGCGATCCCCTGGTGCGCCGCCACGGCAACGACCTGCTACGGCGAATCCTCGGCGATAGCTCGCTGATGCTTGTCGAGCCCACGGAGCATCTGGCGCGCCGTCGGCTCGAGCTTCCACCGTTTCACGGCCAGGCGGTGCGCCGTTACGGGGAGCGCATCCGTGAGCTGTTCGCTGCGGAGGTCGACGGGTGGCGCACGGGCCAGATCGTGGCGACGGCCGATCGGGCGCGCGCCGTCACGCTCGAGCTGATCCTCGAGCTGGTACTGGGGATTCGCGACCCCGGGCTCCGGACCCGCCTCGGGCATGAGTTCGAGACGTTGCAGACGCCCGCCAACAACCTCGCGCTGTTCCTGCCCGAGGTCCTCACCAGACGGGCGCGGTGGAACGCGTGGGTCTATCGACCGCTGGACCGCGTGCGTCAGCTTCTTGCGCGCCACATCGCCCAGACACGAGACGACCCCACGCTCGATCAGCGAACGGACTCGCTTTCGCTGTTGATCCGAGCACGCGACGGAGACGACGGCCACGTCTCGTCCCTCTCGGACGAAGAGCTCTGCGACGAGCTGCTGACGCTGGTGCTCGCCGGTCACGAGACGACGGCCACTGCCATTGGCTGGGCCTGCGACCTCCTGGCTCACAACCCGGCCGTCGCCGGACGGTTGCGCGACGATGACGGCGAGGCGTATCTCAAGGCGGCTGCCAAGGAGGTGCTGCGTGCGCGATCGGTCATTTACGTGAGCGCCGCACGCCACGTGCTCGAGCCGTTCGAGATCGGCGCCTGGGTGATCGCCCCCGGCACCCTGATGCTGGTCGACGCCCAGGGCGTGCACGGCGATCCGAAGCTGTATCCGGAGCCTGAGGCATTCCGCCCTGAGCGCTTCCTCGAGCAGCCGCCAGACAGCTACGCCTACATCCCCTTCGGCGGCGGAGCGCACCGCTGCCTGGGCGCCGCCCTGGCCATGCTCGAGCTCGAGCTATTCATCGAAACACTCGTTCAGCGGGTGGAGCTCGCCCCAGACGGCCCGCCGGCGCGACCGGTGCGTCGCAGCGTGACGCTGGCCCCTGGCAACGGCGGCCGGGTACGCGTATCGCGCGTGCGCGCTCCCGCTATCGCTGCCGCGGCCTGAACCGGTCGAGACCACCGGCCGACAGGCGTACCATCTGGTTATGACCGCAATCGGTATCGCACTGCTTGTGGTTGGCGTCATCGTCGTGTTGGTCGAGGCGCATGTGCCCTCGCTGGGGATGCTCGGCGGTCCGGGAGTGGTCGCGCTCTCGGTCGGGGCAGTGCTGGCGGTGGCCGGGCTGGGCGGTGGGATCGCGCTCGGGCTGGTGAATGCCCGTCCCTCGCACCCAGAGGGCGAGGAGATCCAACAGGGGGACAAAGTGGTGGTCGAGCGGGTCAGCGGCCTGACGCTGGGCGTGCGCAAGGCGGAGGGCTGGGAGCTGATCGCATGATTACCGCGATCATCGTCATTGTCGTGGTGCTGGCGGCGATCGGCGTCACCGCTCTCGGGGCATCCGTGCGCGTGCTTCGGGAGTACGAGCGCGGCGTCGTGTTCAGACTCGGACGGCTGATGCCCCCACGCGGGCCGGGATTGATCCTGCTGATGCCGACGATCGACCGCATGGTGCGAGTCAGCCTGCGCACCGTGACGCTGACCATCCCGCCCCAGGAGACGATCACCCGCGACAACATCCCGGTGCGCGTCACCGCCGTCGCTTACTACCGCGTGGTGGAGCCGAGGATGGCGGTGACCGAGGTTGAGAACGTCCATACGGCGACCGTGCAGATCGCCCAGACGACGCTGCGTTCGGTCCTCGGAGGGGTCGATCTCGACCATGTTCTCTCAGAGCGCGAGCGGCTCAACGAGATGCTCCAGCGAATCATCGACACCCAGACCGAGCCCTGGGGGGTCAAGGTGACGACGGTCGAGATCAAGGATGTGGAGATCCCCGAGCGGATGCAGCACGCGATCGCCAGGCAGGCAGAGGCCGAGCGCGAGCGGCGCGCGAAGATCATCAACTCCGAGGGCGAGTTCCAGGCCGCCGCCAAGCTCGCCGAGGCAGGCGACGTAATCGGGGCCAACCCCACGACACTTCAGCTCCGCTACCTGCAGACGCTGCGGGAGATCGGTGGCTCGCAGAACTCGACAGTCGTGTTCCCCATGCCGATTGACCTCATCAAGCCCGTACTCGAGGCCGTTCAAGGCGCCGGCGGCGGTGCGGAGGACGCCACATCCGAGACCCGCGGGCAGCCGGAAATCGAGCGCGGAGATTCACGGGAGCTCAGCCCCGGCCCATCCGATGGCTCACCGGCTCCCGAAGCTAGCGAGCCCGACCCCGTCGAACGCCCGGGCTCTGCTTAGGCCGGCGCTACGCCTCGCGGACTCGGCGTCGGCGCTTCGCCTTAGGCGGCCCGGCGCCCACCTGCCGCTCGGTGCCGTGACCCTTCCCGCCATCGAGCTCCACGACGAGCCGGTACTCAGGCCAGTAGCAGTCAACCCTGAAGCCGCATACGCGGACGTTGACGAGCGGCCGCGGGACGCCGCTTTCCTCACAGAGCGCCAAGAACTCGCGTTCGACCGGGCTCTTCGTGCGAGCGAGATCCGGGTTGTGAATCTCGAGCGCCCGGCGCAGCGTGGCGCTGCCTGGCTTGCCACGGCCGAGGATCTGCCCAAAGGCGCCGAAGTCGATCAGGCGGTGGTAGTCGGCCTCCGCCAGCATGTATCTGACCGTCTCGACTGGTTCGGTTGCTGCCACGTCCAGAAGCGTCTGTGGAACGGCGGTGACCGGCATGCGGTTGTACGAGACGCGTTCCAGAGACCGGCGGGAGTGGATGCGCAGGCCTGGCCTGGGGCGCCGCTTCCACGGTGAACTCACATCAATCTCATGGGGGCGACGATCGGTGAGGCTCCACCACCACGCGGCTGCAGCATGGCTGAGCATCGCGCCGGGGCCGGCATAAAGAACAGCTGCAATCAGATCCGCCTCATACGACGGGGCAAGGTGACCAACGGCATAGACACGCGGGTGTACATGCGTGAGGTAGCCATCGCCAACCCACTTGGAGATGGTTGCTTCTCCCACCGTACAGTGCCGTCTCAGCTGCAGCCAGTGAATCCGCCCCCATTGCCTTGCAGCTACCGCCCCCACCCGAACTTTGTCCCTCTGCTTCGGACTGTCCGAAGCAGATGGACATTGTTCGTGCGAGCGGTACATAGGTGGAGGGTCGCTCCAATCTTCGGGAAGGGCAATACCCCACAGGTGTCAA
>VAWT01000015.1 GCA_005883415.1 Actinomycetota bacterium
AGCGTCGGAGTCATAAGCGACGCCGTCCGCCATGAGGTACGCGCCAAGGTTCGCGTAACCGAGACCAAGCTGCCTGAATGCCCGGGCGTTGCGCCCGATCTCCTCGGTCGGATAACTCGACGGCGAGACGATGATCTCCTGGGCAAGGAACACCACGTCCACGGCGTGTTCGAACGACTCGACGTCAAAAGTGCCGTCTGCGCGGCGGAACTTCATGAGGTTGAGAGACGCGAGATTGCACGCCGAGTCGTCGACGTGCATGTACTCCGAACAAGGGTTAGACGCATTGATCCGTCCCGAGTTCGGGCACGTATGCCAGTTGTTGATCGTCGTGTCGTACTGCACACCGGGATCGGCACAGCGCCACGCGGCCTCGGCGACCTGACGCATTAGATCGCGAGCCTTGACGGTCTTCACCCGCTTGTCAGTCGTGCGCGCGGTCAGCTCCCAATCCTCATCGTTCTCGACGGCGCGCATGAACTGATCACTGACGCGAACAGAGTTATTCGCGTTCTGATACTGAATCGAGAAGAAACCCTCACCGTCGATCGACATGTCGAAGCCGGCGTCGCGCAAGGCAGCCGCCTTGTCCTCTTCACGAGCCTTGCACCAGATGAACTCCTCGATGTCGGGGTGATCGACGTCCAGCACGACCATCTTCGCCGCGCGCCGAGTCTTCCCGCCGGACTTGATCGTGCCGGCCCAGGCATCCGCTCCGCGCATGAAGCTGACCGGGCCCGACGCCGTCCCGCCCTTCCCGAGTGGCTCCATCGAGCCCCGGATCTTCGACAGGTTGATCCCGGAGCCGGAACCGCCGCGGAAGATCATGCCCTCCCTGGTGTTCCAGTCGAGGATCGACTCCATGTTGTCCTCGACGCTGAGGATGAAGCATGCCGAGCATTGCGGACTCTCCTCGAACCCCACGTTGAACCACACCGGCGAGTTGAAGGCGGCCATCTGGTGAAGAAGGATGTGGGTCAGCTCGGCCTCGAAGGTGGCGCTGTCCTCGTTTGAGGAGAAGTAGCCGCGCTCGCGACCCCAGTCCGCGATCGTGGTGGCGACCCGGCCGATCATCTGCTTGACCGAGCGCTCGCGGGTGGGCGATCCCAGCTGGCCGCGGAAGTACTTCTGCGCGACGATATTTGTCGCGTTCTGGGACCAGTTCTTGGGGAACTCGACGTCGCGCTGCTCGAACGAGACCTTGTCACCGTGACCGATGCGCGCGTCCCGCAGCTCCCACTCCACCTCGTCGAAGGGATGTCGTCCGGGCGTCGTGAAGTAGCGGCGGATCGAGAGGCCGGTGGCGGTCTGCCCTTCCTGGGTTGTTGAGGTCTGCGGGGTGTTCTTCATGTCCGACCTGCTCCTCTCCGTTCCGCTTCTCTGCTGGCTCTCACTCGGCTCCGTGGCGGCCGAGGCGGACCCCGAAAGATCGCGTATGGCCCGGACGGAAAGGTTGAGGTGGGGCGCTGGGGAGCCGTATTGCGCAACGGCCTTCTGGACAACAGATTTTAGCGGCGACGGCGGGCAATTCCGGGCAAGCGAGGCGCCGAAATCGCCCGCGCAGAGCGGGCTCAGTCGTCATTCCTGAAGGCGCCCGAATGTCCCTCCCGTGCTAGCTTCGCCAGCCGATGTCGACCGTGGAGATCGCCCGTCCGGGCACGTTCGTTCGACCGGGCGCTCGGGACGTCGAAGAGACGTCCCACAGGGCCGTCACGGTGCTCGTCGGGGCGCTCTCGCTTCTCCTCTTGTACACCGCCTTCGACCACGGTGCGATCGGCGTTGCGGCCCAAGCTCGTGTGCAGACGGCGGTGTCCGTGATGGCCGTCGCGGCCGCAGTGGCCTGGATATGGAGTGGGGCGCTTCGCTTCTCGGCGCGGCCCACGGCAGTCGCCGGGCTGCTGTCGCTGGCCGCATTTGCTCTCTGGAGCGGAGCCAGCGTCCTGTGGAGCATCGCTCCGGACCAGACATGGCTCGAGCTCAACCGGGCGCTCACGTACGTGCTCGTATTGGGCCTCGCGCTGGTTGTGGGCGCGTCGCACCGGCGCTCGATGGACGTCCTGGCGAACGCCGCGCTGCTGGTCGTGCTCGCGGTGACTGTGTACGCGTTGGGACAGAAGCTCCTGCCGGGCGTCCGTGTGCCGGGTCTGTTCAATCTCAACCAGACGCAGTTCGGGCCGCGACTCCAGGAGCCGCTCGGGTATTGGAACGCGCTTGGCCTTTTTATTGCCTTCGGTGTGCCAATTGGGCTTGCCCTGACAGCGGACAAGACTCGCGCTCCCAGACTCCGGCTCGCCGCACTGGCAGCAGTCGAACTGATGCTGATCGCGGTGGGCCTCACGTACTCCCGCGGGGCTTTGCTTGCGCTGGTGTGCGGCCTGATCGTGGGTGTGGCACTGAGCGGCTCGCGGCTCCGCTCGCTGATGTGGCTGGCGCTGGCGGCCGTCGCCATGGTGGCGCCACTCGTCGTCGGTCTAACCGATCACGCCCTGACGGACTTGGTGGTCTCGCTCGGACGGCGTGAGCGTGGAGGGCTGGTGCTCCTGGCCGTACTGGTGGCGTCGCTGGTCGGGCTGTGGTTCGCCGGCAAGCGGGTGATCGGGCTCGAGGACCGCGTGCAGGTCTCGCCCGAGGACGCCCGGCGGATCGGCCGGGCGCTTGCGGGCGCGTTCGGGGTCGCGCTGGTCTGCGGGGTGATCGCTATCGCTGTCTCGCCGCGCGGCCTGACCGGCACCGTCTCCCACGCGGTCGACAACTTCACCACGACCCGGGTGACGAGCGACTACAACCCCAGCCGGCTGCTCTCAGTCGACTCTCAGAACCGGCTGGTGTGGTGGAAGGAGGCAGTCGGGGCGTTCAGCGATCGGCCGCTCGTAGGCTGGGGGGCGGGATCGTTTCCGGTCCTGCACCTGCTCTACAGGCGAAACTCGCTAACGGTCCGGCAACCGCACAGCGTGCCCCTTCAGCTGCTCGCGGAGACGGGGATCATCGGGGCATTGCTCGCGATCGGCGGTTACGCCCTGTTGACGGCCGCCGGGATCGGGAGCGTTCGTCGCAAGGCCGGTGGCGAACGGCTCGTCGCTTCGAGCTTGCTCGCGGGGATCGTGATCTACGCCGTCCACGCACCGTTTGACTGGGACTGGGACATCCCCGGCGTGACGTTGCCCGCGCTCGTGTTCATCGGTGTTCTCGCGGGCGCCGCCCAGCGGCGCGCCGATCGCGCCGACCAGCGTCAACCGGCTGATGGAGTGAGCCCCCCGAGCGTCATCTCTTACGGGCCGGGTGCTCGCGTGGTGGCACTCATCGCGATCAGCGGAGCGCTGTGCGCCGTCGCGCTTTCCGCAGTGGTGCCTAGCGTGGCCGCGGGGAGAGCGAGCGCGGCGCTGGTCACGGCATCTGGCTCTTCGGGATCGGCACTCCAGCACGCGCGCTCCGACGCTGCCGAGGCTACGCGCTTGGATCCGCTGTCCGATGCTGGGTTGCTCGCCTCCGCGACGATCGCGATCGCTTCCGGGCAATCCCAGCAGGCGCGCACCTACTTGCTACAGGCGGTCAAGCGCGACCCGAACGACGTCCAGGCCTGGCAGCGGCTGATCGCGCTGGAGTTCGCCCTCGGATCGGCTGGCGGAACGCTGGACGCGGTCCAGCGCGTGGTCGCCCTCGATCCGAAGGGTCCCGAGGTGAAGTCACTCCCAAAACAGGTAGAGCTGCTGTTGACGCCGCCGTCCGGATCCGCGACCTCGCGCGCGACGCCGGCTAGGGGAACCTAGGGCAGCAGGTCCGCGAGCTGCTCGACGGCGTTCGCGAGTACCGTCGGCGGCGGCAGCGTGGCGTCCAGCACCCGGATGCGGATTGGATCACTGGCGGCCAGGTCGGCATAAGCGGCGGCGATGCGTTCAAAGAAGGGTTGATGCTCGCGCTCGAGGCGGTCGGCCGGCCCCGGTCTCGAGCCAGCGCGTGACAACCCGACGGCTGGCTCGAGGAGCAGCAACAGCGTCCGGTCGGCCGTAAGCCCGTCGGTAGCGAACTCGTTGATTGCCCGTATCTCCTGAACTCCCAGCTCCCTGCCGCCACCCTGGTAGGCGAGCGAAGAGTCCACGAAGCGGTCCAACAGGATCCAGGTACCGGCCTCGAGCCGCGGCTCCACAGCCTCCTGCACGAGTTGCGCGCGCGCGGCGGCGTAGAGCAGCGCCTCAGCCCGCGGCTGGATCCGGACCTCGGGGTCCTTGACGAGATCGCGTACGCGCTCGGCTGCGGGGACCCCTCCCGGCTCACGGAGAAGCTCGACGTCGATCCCGAGTTCTTTGAGCTCGGTCTCGAGTCCCGTCGCCAGAGTGGTCTTCCCCGCGCCGTCCAAGCCCTCGATCGTTATCAGCCGACCCCTCGCCATCGTGGCCCGACCCTACCGGTCATTAGCATCGAACCTCGATGCTCGAACAGCTCGATCGCCATCCCCACGCGCGCGCCATCCTCGCGCCGGTGCTCTCACCCGATGCCCAGCCGTCGCACGCATATCTCTTCTACGGCCCCGGAGGCGCAGGAAAGCGCTCCGCCGCCCGGGCGCTGGCCGCAGAGTGGCTGTCGTACGGATCTATCGATCCCGATGGGGCGCGCGAACGTGCGGTCGCTAGCGTCCACCCCGACCTCACCTGGGTAGCCCCAAGCGGTGCGCACGAGATCCTCGTCGGCGACGTCGACGGTCCGGTGGTAGCAGCGGCAAGCAAGACTCCGTTCGAAGCTCAGCGCCGCGTATTCGTGATCGAGCGCGCGGACGAGTTCGGAGATGAGGCTGCCAACAGGATGCTAAAGACGCTTGAGGAACCGGCCCCGTTCGTCCATCTCATCCTGCTGACCGACCGGCTGGGCGAAGTGATGCCCACCATCCGTTCGCGGTGCCAGCTGGTCCGTTTCGACGCAGCTCCGCCCGAGCAAGTCGCGGCGGACCTCGAGGCCGACGGTGTTTCAGGCCGCACCGCGTTGGCATGCGCTCGGCTGTCTCTCGGAGACGCGAGCCGCGCTCGGGAGTTGGCCTCCGATGAGGGTTCGGCCATGCGAACCGCAGCCGAGACGTTCGCTCGCGCCACTCTGGTGGGCGAGGCGGGGGCCCGGAGGCCATGGTCGCCTTTGCTAGAGGCGGTCAGAGCCCGGGGCGACGCGATCCGCGAGCAATTGGAGGAGCGAGCTGCGGCCGAGCTCGAACTTCACGCGCGCAAGGACCAACGGCGAGTGCTCACAGAGTGGTCCGAGCGCACCCGGCGGGTGCGGCGCAGGGCGGAGACCACGGCGCTGGACCTCGGGCTGCAGCTGGTGTCGCTGTGGTTCTCAGACCTCGCCTGCCTGGCCTGGGACGCTGAGGACCTGGTACGCCACTGCGACCGGTTGGACGAGCTCGCTGGCGATCTCGGGCGAGACCCGCAGCGGCTCAGACAGGCGGTCGAGCTAGTCGAAGACACGCGCGTCCGCTTCCAGCTCAACGTCTCCGAGGAGCTCGCCTGCGAAGCGCTGGCGTACCGACTCGAACGAGTTCTGGCCGCATGAATGACGGCTCGCGCGTCTACCTGAGACCGCCCACGCGCGCCGATCAGGTCGAGTTCATCGCGCTCATGCGCGCGAGCCGGTCATTTCATCGACCTTGGGCGTCAGCTCCGACCGACCCCGACCGGTTTACGGCGTACTTGTCCGATGCCCGCCGGGCGGATTTCGAGGCGATGCTCGTCTGTCGGACCGTGGACAGCGCGATCATCGGATTCTTCAATCTCTCGCACATCACGCGCGGGTTGCTGCAAAGCGCCTACCTCGGCTACGCCGTCGCCAAGCCGCATGCCGCCCAGGGCTACATGCGCGAGGGGCTGGAGCTGGTGCTCCGCCACGCTTTCTTGAACTTGCGCTTGCACCGGGTCGAGGCCAACATCCAGCCGGGCAACACGGCCTCAATCGCACTGGCCCGGGGAGCGGGCTTCCGGCGCGAGGGCTTCTCGCCCCGTTATCTGAAGATCGGCGGACGCTGGCGGGACCACGAACGCTGGGCGATCCTGGCCGAGGAGTGGCGCGACCGTCCGGCATCGCGGCGCCTGCTCGAAGCGGCGTCGTAGTACGCGGCACCGGTAACAGCTGAGGGCAGGAGGGCAACGTGCGTGGGGGCGCGGCTAGCATGCACTGATGGCAGCGGGTGGTCGCACACGCGCCACCGACAGCCGCGACGCCGACGTAGCTCAGCTGGTAGAGCACTTCACTCGTAATGAAGGGGTCCGGGGTTCGAGTCCCCGCGTCGGCTTCGAAGAGTTCCTGCAAAGCAGCTTGTTTTTGCCGAGGAGCGATTCGGCTAGGGCGTCTCGTTTGGCCACAGATTGGCGCTTTTCTCGTTTCTGTGGCCAGACGCCTTGGAAGCCGTCGGCAAATCGACCACCTCTTGGGCCTCCGAAGGCGCCGAGCCTGTTCGGAGCAAGGACAACTCACCCATCAAAGGGAATCTCGGCAGGGACTCAGTGGGCTCAGCGAAGATACCGGCCTGGCATGAACCAGAATCTCAAGAGGTTCATTTTGGGCGACCGGGAGAAGGTCGCCGGGACCGTCTACGGGACGATCATCGTCATGTCAGTCCTTGCGGCCGGGGCGAAGCCATACCAACACCACCTCTGGCGGCTGGTCGTCCTTGCGGGCGTCAGCGTTCTCGTTCTCTGGCTCGCGCACGTCTACTCGCACGGACTGGGAGAGAGTCTCAAGGTCGGACGTCGCGTCACAATCGCCGAGCTTTGCTCGATTGCCCGCCGTGAGTATTCAGTTGTGGCCGCCGCGATCCTCCCGCTGGTCGCTGTCGGGCTCGGCGCTACGGAGGCGCTGGCGGAACGAACGGCAGTCCAGCTCGCGGTCTGGCTCGGCGCCGTCACGCTCACGGCTCAGGGCATCCGATACGCGCAGCTAGAGCGCCTAAGTCGGAGCGCGACCTTCGTCACGGTCACTTTCAATCTCGCCATCGGCTTGGGGCTCGTCGCCCTCGAGGTTCTGATCGCGCACTAGATGAGTGCCGGCGGTTTTGCCGGACCCACCGCGCGTGGAGAGTTCTGCTTCGGGCTACAAACGGCCGCGCGCCCGGCGCGGCCGGTCGCGAA
>VAWT01000375.1 GCA_005883415.1 Actinomycetota bacterium
CTTGCGGGGGTCCGGCGCGACCTGCGCGTAGCCGTCGCAGAAGGCGTCCTGGTTGCGGGTTGTCCAGGCCAGCGCCGCCGCGGCGCGCTGCTCGGGGTCGGCATCGCCCAGCGGTTGGTGGTTGGCGGCGTAGTCGAACGAGCGCAGTATCCCGGCCACGTCACGCAGCGTCGAAGCCGGGGCGACGCGGGCCGCCAGGGGCACCATCGGCTCCCCTTCGAAGTCGATCAGAACCCACCGGGTGACAGTGCGCAGTACCTGACCGAGGTGCAAGTCGCCGTGGATGCGTTGCAGCGGCACCGCGCCATCGAGATGGCGCACTTCATCGAAGGCCGCCCGCAGTGCCCCGGCGTGCGGCTCGAGTTCGGCTACCCGCCCGAGGACCCCATCCAACCTGCGTTGCATGCCCGTGGCCAGTGCATCAAGGTACCCGGCGGTGGCTGGTGAGCTGCCCAGCGCGGTGGCCAGATTGGCGTGTACGGCCGCCACCGCATGGCCCAGCCGGTGCGCCTCGGAGGCGAAGTCGCCGCCGGCGTCCGCCGGGTCGGTGGGCTGGGGTGGGCCGGGCGCACCGTCGAGGAGCAGGCTTTCCGCCACTAGGTCGCGGACGCTTGCGGTCGCCATCGCCCAGCCCTCGACGGCGCTTCGGAGGAACTCCGACATCATTCCGTAGGTCACCGGTTCGCCGTCCAGCAAGCCCTCGATGCTGCCCAGCGGCGCCGCGATGTGCTCGCAGCCCACCCCGGCCAACGCGCGGTGCAGCTCCAGATCTGGGCTGCGGCCGGTGGCCACCTTGCGGAACAGCTTGAGGATGTAGGTCTGCCCGTACACCAGCGAGGTGTTGGACTGCTCGGCCGCGACCGGGCGGGAGCGCTGCGAGGTGTCCGGTGTGACGCCCGGTTCGGTGCCGAAACGCAGCCCGTCGATCTCCGTCCCGTGCGCCATCAGTTCCAGCAGCACAGCGGTGAGCTCGGCGTCGTGCACCGCCTGGTACACCGCATGATCGCCGCACGCGGCGACCCAGGCGTGCCCGAGGGACTCCGGCAGGTCGCTGCGCACGCCGAGCAGGAGCTGGTAGCGGTCCCGATGTGGCTGTCCCTGGTCGACCTCGACGACGGCATGAATCAGCCGAGGATCGGATCCGGCGAGATCGGTGGCGCGCACCGGGATGACCGCGCGCACCGGCCGATCCTTGCCGGCGAACCACCGCTGCTCGGGTAGTGCCACCGCCAACGAGCCGGAGACGTCGGCAACGAGGTCAGCAGCGGTACTGATCACGCATCACGCCCTGGTGTCGGCAGCTCGATCTGAAACCAGTAAAAACCGTGCCCGGGCAGGGTGAGCAGGTAAGGCAGTTCCCCGATCGGTGGGAAGCGCACCCCGCCGGTCAGCTCCACCGGGACGCTGCCTTGATGTTCGGACAGGTCCAGCTCCACTGGTTGGGGGAAGCGGGACATGTTGTTGACGCAGATGACCACATCGCGCCCACCGTCGGTGTAGGTGCGCAAGTAGGCCAGCACACTGGGGTTGGACGAGCCGAGTTCGGTGAAATCGCCCAACCCGAAGGCCAGGTGCTGCCGGCGCACCTGGATCATCCGCCGCGTCCAGTTCAGCAGTGACTGCGATGAAGCCTGCTGCGCTTCGACGTTGAGCGCCTGGTACCCGTACACCGGATCCATGAGCACCGGCAGGTAGATGCGGCCCGGGTCGCAGCTGGAGAACCCAGCGTTGCGGTCCGGGGTCCACTGCATCGGCGTGCGAACACCGTCCCGGTCGCCCAGCCAGATGTTGTCTCCCATCCCGATCTCGTCGCCGTAGTACAGCACCGGGGATCCCGGTAGTGACAATAATAGCGCGGTGAACAATTCCAGTTGGTTGCGGTCGTTGTCCAACAGTGGCGCCAGACGTCGACGGATACCGATGTTCGCCCGCATCCGGGGATCCTTGACGTACTCACTGTACATGTAGTCGCGCTCCTCGTCGGTGACCATTTCCAAGGTCAGCTCGTCGTGGTTGCGCAGGAAAATCCCCCACTGGGCGTTGGACGGGATGGGCGGGGTCTGGGCGAGAATTTCCGAGATCGGGAACCGAGATTCCCGGCGGACTGCCATGAAAATGCGCGGCATCAGCGGGAAATGAAATGCCATGTGAGCTTCGTCGCCGCCCATCGTGGCGTCACCGAAATACTCCACCACGTCAGCGGGCCACTGATTGGCTTCGGCCAACAACACCCGGTCCGGATACTCGTCGTCGACCACCTTGCGG
>VAWT01000016.1 GCA_005883415.1 Actinomycetota bacterium
CCAACCCGGCGACGGCGCCGTACGTGTTCTAGCGCGGGACGGCGGCGGAGGTGCCCAGCACCCGGCCGGAGCTGTTCAGCGCCTGGACCGCGAAAAAGGCCTGGGCGCTGGAGGTCGAGATCCCGGTCTCGAAGCCGTTGAAGCCACGGGACGCGACTGGCGCCAGCGCGCCCGGGCTGGGACCGGCGAGAAGCCGCCATGAGGCGATGTTCGTGGCGCCGTTCCAGCTGGCGTAGACGGTCGTGCCGCTGCTCGACGGCGAGGCCGCCGCGTAGGGCGAACCGGTCGGTTGCGCACTCCAGCCGGCCCGGAAGGCCCGGTGGAACTGGACCGGGGAGCGGAAGTTGCCGGTCCAGATCTGCTTGCCGGTGTTCGTGTATTGCGCAAACACGGGGTTATTCCCAAACCCGACGAACACGTTGCCGTTGGCCAGTGGCTGCAGGCTGCCCTCGCTATATGACAACACCGACGGGACGTGGGCGTACTGGCGGACGAGGGCGGCCTGCCGTTTTGACATGTTCAGGCGAATCCGCATCCCCCGCGACTGGCTCTCAGTCCGCTTGTAGCCGGCGCCGTTGTCGAAGACGGTGATGTCGCCGTTCGGTTGCATCATCGCGTCGTGTTGCCAAGAGAAGTTCGCCCCCGAGCCGATCCGGAAGGTGGAGTGCTTGCCGCCCAGGACCCAGACGACCTTGCCGGTGGCGGGGTTGATCTCGTAGACGGCGAACATGTTGCGTCCGGACACCAGGAAGTTCCCGTTCGAGAGCTGCTGAACCGAGCTGATGTGGAAGAAGTCGTATGGATTGGTGCCCGGCCTGCCGGCGTAGGACTCGGCGATGTGCACGTGCCCGTACGCGTGCCACTCCCAAAGCAGCTGGCCGCTGGCGATGTTGATCTCCTCCACGATCGAGTCCAGCAAGGTGCCGTTGCGCGAGCCGCCGACCGATCTCAGATCTGCGCGGACGGGCGCGTAGATCGTGATGACCGCGTTGCCTTGCGGGGTGATCGCGAACTCGTGGAGATCGGCCTTGTACCCGTTGGCCGCGTTGACGGTCTTGACCACCCGGTAGGAGTGGTCGAGCATCACGTCCTGTCCGGACCCGACGCCTCCGCTTACGAACCCCTGCCAGAAGGTCAGATACGACTGGCGCCGGTAGCTCTGGACCATGACGTTAAAGCCCGCCTGTCCGCCCGGCAGCGGGTCGAACCAGATGGGCCGTCCCTGGGGGTCAAGGATCAACGGCCCAGCTTGGATCGACTTGTGTGCGTCGGTGATGATGTCGCCCGAACCGGGATCCGGATTGGTGCCGCTGACGCTCACGATCGGGGGGTGAAGCCAGGATTCCGAGCGGAACGAGCGTGTGAACCCGTTCGCATCGTTTGTCGCGTGGACCACTCCAACCGCACCGTCGACCGCGCCGGAGTTCTCGGACGCCGCGGTGGTCGCCGCGTTTTCCGGCATGGACACCGGCCTGGCGATGACGAAGGCAAAGCCGATGCGGGTTCCGCTTCGAAGCGCGCCCCTGACCGTCACCTGCTCGCCCGCGGTGAACTGCTTCGAAGGCACGAACGCCGCGCCGCGTCCTCCCCCCATCGTGCCGAGCGCTCCGTGGTGGATCCCGCTTCGGGAACCGGAGACGGCGAGGTTGGCCAGCTGCGAGGGGGCCAGCGCGGGAAAGTCGATCTGCGTGCGCGGGGAGGCGTCGGGCGTGCCGGGATACGGCAGCACATCGAGCCGGGGAGCACTAGCAGCGCCCTGGCTCCGAGCAGCCAGCGCTATGAAGAGCAAGAGCGCGGCGCAGGCGCAGACCGCCAGGCCGCGGAGGTTCATAGCAGGGACTCGTACGTGCATCAGCTCAGTTCGTTCGGTCCGGCTCGGTGCGACTCGGTGCGGCCCCGCGTCGCCCACTACGAACACCGGCCCTAACCGAAAGTAGCGCGGTTCTAGCACACTGTCCGGGTGCGACTTGGGAAGTTCCTGGCGTCCGCCGGAGTCGCCTCACGGCGGGCCTCGGAGGAGTTGATCCGGGCCGGGCGGGTGACTGTCGATGAACAAGTCGAGACCGATCCCGCTCGCCAGGTTGATGGCACCTCGACCGTCCTGGTCGATGGCCAGGCGGTACGACAGCCGTCCCAGCGGCTCGTGTACGCGGTCAACAAGCCGACCGGCGTGGTCTCGACCGCACGCGACCCGCAGGGCCGGCCGACGGTTGTCTCACTCGTGCCACATCCTCCCGGTGGCGCTCGCCTGTACCCGGTCGGGCGGCTGGACATCGACACCACGGGCCTGATCCTGCTGACCAACGACGGGGAGCTCGCGCACCGGCTCATGCATCCGCGATTCGAGGTGCCCAAGACCTACAGGGCACTGCTTGGCCAGCCGCCGGTGTCGGGCCGTGCCATCCGGGCTCTGGGCGACGGGGTCGTCCTCGAGGACGGCCCAACGGCACCGGCAGCGGTTCGGGCCCTGGGCCCGGACAGGCTCGAGCTCGTCATCACCGAAGGCCGCAAGCGCCAGGTGAAGCGGATGCTCGAGCGGGTCGGCCACCCCGTCAAGCAGCTCGAGCGAGTGGCGTTCGGCCCGCTCAAGCTGGGCGACCTCAGGCCCGGCAGCTACAGGCGGCTGACGGCCAAGGAGATCGAGCAGCTGCTCAGCGCTGGGTCAGGAGATCGTCGTAGATGAGGTTCGTGTTCGTCACAGCAGCCGAGACCATCTGCGGCGAGACGACGACCGGGTGCTGGGCGCGCAGGCGCATGATCGTGAACTGGTCGAAGTGGCGAATCCATACGGGGTGAAAGCCCGGGATTCTGTAGCTGCTCTGAAGCTGGGACGGGATCAGGTTGCAAGCGGATCCCCACCAGCACAGCTTCCCGGGCGGTGAGGTCATCGTCACCACGTCGAATTCGTCCACGGGATTGGTGCCCGTGTAGATGTTGTACTTGTCGGTGCCGTGATGGGGCCAGGCCTTCAGGCCTGGCATGTAGAGCGATAGGGGCAGCACGTCCCGGTAGAGCTGGATGAGGATCGCTCGTTGCGACACGCCGGGCGACGGTCGGGTACCCAGCACGCGCACCACGCCGCGCCAATCGGGCCGCTGGTAGTTGCGATTCAGCGCCACGCCGACGGCTGCAGCCACTCCGATGCCGCACAGCACCGCCGCGAGCGTCAGCCCGGCGATCGCAGCGCGCCGCCGGATCGCCATCCCGGCCGCGACCAGCGCCGCCGCCGGCAGCCAGAGCGCGATCACGTTGCGGCTGATCAGGTTGTCGATGCCGCCCGCGATCAACAACGCGTTCAGGACGACGCCGACCACCACGATGCCGATCGCAACCGCCGTACCGGAACGCTCCTCGCCCCGGCGAACCCTGACTCCCAGCAGCACCAGCGCAGCCAGAGCGGCGGCCTCCGCCACCCGCGCCAGAACGGCCCCGCCCGGCGCCCCGAACCCGATCAGGAACTGGGGGAAGATTTCTCCGACGCGATGGCCCAGGGGGATGGGTGCGATCCACTTGGCGTGTCCCGTCCCATGCTGGCTGATCGCAAACCATAGAAGCGGCAGGCACCACACGACGAGCACTGCGAGTCCGACCATCAAGGTCCTCGACCGTCGGTGCCGGTAGAGCAGCCACAGGGCCTCGGGGATGATCACCAGCGCCGCGTAGTACTCGGTGGCGATCGCAAGCGCGCAGGCCACCGTCCAGGCCGCGACCGCGCGCGGCGTCGGGTCATCTTTCGCGTACGCGAACGCCAGTAGCGATGCGCCGGTAAGCAGCACGAGCGGCTCGTACGCGCGCGCCTCCTGTGAGTACCAGATCAGCAGCGGGTTGCACGCCGCGAGCGCCGCGGCGATCAGGCCGGCCCGGCGAGTGAACAACTTGGCGGCCAGGGCGTAGGACACCGGCACAACCAGCACCCCACACAGCGCGGACAGCGACCGCAGGCCAGCCTCTCCGAAGCCGAAGATCCTCGCCCACACCCAGGCCACCGCGTAGTAAAGCGGCGGCGTGGACTCGTAGTGCTTGAGCAGCGAGAGCATCTGGCCCAGCGTGTAGTGCACATCCTGCGAGGTGTTGGCCTCGTCGAACCAGAAGCCCTGATGACGTAGCCGCCAGAACCGCAGGAATGCCGCCACGACGATCAGCGCGGCAAGGACCAGCGCGTGGCGGCCGAGCGCAAATCTGCGCGCGGCCGCGCGTCCCGGCGCGGGCGCGCGGGTATCACGGGTAAGTGTGCCGGCGCTCACGCGGCGCAGGCTACCCTAACGGCCTTAACCCGATTCCAACCGCGGCGGCTGGCAGTGTGAAGGCCGGTGGCGTCACTATTTCAGGCTTCATGGGAGATCACCCCAGCTCTCGCGAAACGCCCGTAGCGCAGATGGCTACGACCAGCCCGGCGGACGGGACCGTTGCCCTCGGGCCGCTTCAGCCGCTCGAGCGGCGCTTCAGCCTGCCCCGCCCGCGGCTTGCGCTGGGGCCGCTGCCCGGCCAGCTCGCGCTGGCGGCGATGATCGTTTGCGCGTTCACCGTGGTCATGTTCTCGAGCGCGCGCGAGTCGACGCTCGTCCCTCGCTCCTCGACCACCTTCCCCCACTGGATGTCAGGCCCGCTGCACGGCCTGTTCGGTGGATTGACGAACAACACAAGGACGCTCGTCCTGGGATTCACGATCGTGCTGCTGGCGATGCTGGTGGCCTACGGGATCGTGCTGGCCTCGGTGCGCACGCTATCGCTGCGCGCGCTGTGGACGTGCCTGGTCGTGTTGGTGGGGATCATGTTGTTGGGCCCGCCGCTCCAGCTCACGGACGTCTTCAACTACCTGGGATACGCCAGGCTCGGGGGCCTTCACCACCTGAACCCCTATTCGCACGTCATCGCGGCCGTCAACTACGACCCCGTGTACCGGCTTGCCACCTGGCACAACCTGACGAGCCCCTACGGCGAGCTGTTCACCGCGCTTACTTACCCGCTCTCGTATCTGCCGCTGGCTGTCGCCTACTGGATCCTCAAGGTGGTGACGGTCCTGGCCGCACTGGCCTTCGTGTGGGTGATCACCTTCTGCGCCCGTCGCGTAGGCCGAGATCCGCGCTTCGTCCTGGCGTTCGTGGCGCTGAATCCGGTGTTCGTGATCTACGCCGTCGGCGGGTTTCACAACGACTTCTTCATGCTGCTGCCGATCATGGGGGCGATCGCCCTCGTCCTGTGCAAGCGCGACCGAAGCGCGGGCGCCGTGCTGATGCTCGCGGTGGCGGTTAAGTTCACCGCGATCCTGTTGCTGCCCTTCCTGCTGGTCGGCACACGGGCCGGCCGACGCTGGCTGCGAGTCCTGACCGGCGCGGTGCTGGCGGCGATCCCGCTCGTTGCCGGAAGCATCGCGCTGTTTGGCTCCTCGCTGCCTAATTTGTCGGACCAGAGCACGCTGCTGACCGACTTCAGCATCCCGCAGGTGTTCGGACTCCTGATCGGAATCGGCGGCGGCACGCCGTGGCTGTTGACAATCGCCAAGGTCCTGGTGGTGGCCACCGTGGCCTACCTGGTCTTGCGCCGTCGCGAGTGGCTCTCGGCCGCCGGATGGGCGACCTTGGCGCTGATCGCGAGCCTGTCCTGGCTGATGCCCTGGTACGTGATCTGGCTGCTGCCGTTGGCCGCGCTCGGCACCAGCATCCGCCTGCGCCGGGCCGCGATCGTGCTGACGCTGTTCCTGGTGTTGACGTTCGTGCCCGAGCTGTGGCTGTACATGGCCAAGCACAACATCAACCCTCTCAGCGGATCCGCGGGCCAGGCATCCGAGACGCTCCAGCGCCAGCTGGAGCAAGGGCCGTAGCGGCGAGCGGGCCACCAAGCGCCTCGACGCGGAGCTGACGCGGACTCCGCTACCGTCGCGTCCTTCGATGAGCACCGAGGTCGCACCAGCTCCGGCGACGCCCCGCCCGCGGACAACTGCGATCGCAACTCAAGAGCGCCGCTTCGACTGGTTCGACGTCGCGGTCCTGGGCCTGTTCGCCGCGGTGTCGGTGTGGGTCCTGGCGCTGGACCTGTACCAGGTCGCCTCGCACAACAACCTGGTGTGGACAGGGACGGACGGCCTCTTCCTGAACGACCAGATGCAGTACCTGGCCTGGATCCAGGACGCCTCAAAGCATTTTCTGGCCTCGGACATGTTCGTGTTGCGGGGCACCCCGCACGACTACTTCCAGCCCGTGATCGTGGTATCGGCGGCGTTGCACGCCCTGGGAGTCGCGTCATGGCTGGCGCTGCTGTTGTGGAAGCCCATCGCGGTGGCCGCCGCCTTCTTCGGAGTCCGGGCGTACATTCGTCGCACGCTCCCGGGCCAGTTCGATCGCCGCGTGGCGCTCGTGCTGGCCCTGTTCTTCGCCACGTGGGCGGCGGTGGGCGACGAGTGGATGCCGTTCTGGACGTGGGGGTATCCGTTCGGGCTACTGGCGATCGCCGCCATGGCCGCCGCGCTGGTCTCATACGACCGTGCGCGGGTCGAGCGTCGCTTCTCGTGGGTCCCGGCCGTCCTCGGGTTGGTGGCGAGCTTCACCCACCCATGGCAAGGCGAGGTGCTGATCCTGATCGTGATCGGGGCGGAGCTCGTCACCTTCAGGCGCGGTGACGGGCTTCGCCGGCTCACGCTGCCCAGCGTCACCGTGATCGCCACCCTGCTTCCCCTGCTGTATTACGAGGCCCTATATCGGTTTGACCCGGCCTGGCATGCGGCCCAGCACGCGAGCAGGCACGTGTACTCGTTCTCGGGGATCGTCATCCCGCTGCTGCCGCTGGTCGCCGCCGCTGCGCTCGCCTACCGCCGGCGCCCGAGGACGTTCATCGAGGCCGCGACTCGCGTCTGGCCGTTCACCGCGCTGGCAATTTTTGCCTTCTCGCAGACCGGGGTCAGCGGTACGCCGCTGCACGCGTTCGACGGGATCACGATCCCCCTCGCCGTCCTGGCGGTGGAAGGGGTGCAGAGCATCGGGTTCCGTCGCCTTCCCGGTTGGCGCCTGCTGGCGGTGGCGGTGGTGGCTGCGGCCACCATCCCCGGCAGCGTCTCGCAGCTGAAGGCGGCCAAGTACTGGGCCTCCCCCCAGGGCCATAACGCCAACTTCATCTACACCGGCGAGCGGCGAGCGCTCGACTACCTGGCTGCGGACAAGCAACCCGGCGGTGTGTTGGCCCGCGCGACGTACCTGGGAGTGATCGTGCCCGCCGAGACCGGCAGGCGGACCTACGTCGGCGG
>VAWT01000376.1 GCA_005883415.1 Actinomycetota bacterium
CCTTCTGTTCGATCGGATGCTCGAACGGGCAGCACTCGGATAGCAGTAGGCCTCCGAAAGCGACTGCCTCAGCTCGGCTGAGACGGGTTAACAACGAGGAAGCAGAACTGGCGACTTGACGGGAGAAAAGACCAGACCGTCAGCGCAACTGGCTCGATGATCCGATTCGACTCTACTACACCGGCGAGGCGCCCGTCTCCGGCGGCGAGTGAAATCCGCCCTGCGTCGCGGTCGCCCGCCTCCGCCGGGCCGTTTTCTCCACGCCGCGCGACTAATCGCCGGCTCTGCGGTCGGTGTCGGTCTCTACACGACGGCGACGGCACCCATCGAGACACTCGAACCGAGTCGGGCTAGGCGATTGAGGGCCGCTCCACCTCGGCTCGCTCGGGGTGCCTCTCGCGAAGACGATCCTCTCGCCAGCGCTTCGACGCCGGCAACGCCGACGCATACCGCGGTAACGAGTGCGAGTGCTGCGAGGGCAGGGGCGTAGAGCACCGCTGGGATGAGGGCATGCGCCATTTTTGGCCGCGATCAGGGCTTTACAAGCACCTTGATCGACTCGCGGTCGTTCATCGCCCGGTAGCCCTCCGGCACGCCATCGAGATCGACGGTGCGGTCGAAGACCCGGCCCGGCTCGATGCGACCTTCAAGGATGTCCGGCAACAGCTCGTCGATGTAGGCACGCACCGGTGCGGGGCCGCCGCCGATCGTCACGTTCTTGAAGAACGACGTCTGCGCTCCGGGCGTCGCCTCATGCTGGGGAACGCCGACGCGTCCGACTGCGCCACCCGGGCGTGCGATCTCGACCGCCGTCTCCATCGACTGGTCGAGGCCGACACATTCGAGCACCGCATCGACGCCCTGACCGTCGGTCAGTCCCTTGACGCGCTCGACCGCCTCCTCGCCGCGCTCGCTGACGACCTCGGCCGCGCCGAAGTCGCGGGCGAGCGCGATCCGGTCTTCGTGGCGGCCCATGATGATGATCTGCTCCGCCCCGAGGCGCTTCGCGGCGATGACACCGCAGAGGCCGACGGCGCCGTCGCCTATGACGGCGACGCTCTTGCCGCGACCGACCCTTGCTACGACGGCGGCGTGGTGGCCGGTGCCCATCACGTCCGAGAGGGTGAGGAGGGACGGCATCAGTGCGTCGTCCTCGTCGACGGGCAGGGCGTAGATCGTCCCGTCGGCTTGGGGCACACGGACGGCTTCCGCCTGGGCGCCGGGCACCTCGGGGTTGCCGAAGAAGCCGCCGTGGATGCACTCGGTCTGCAGGCCTTCCTGGCAGAACATGCACGTCCCGTCGGAGAAGGCGAACGGCATGACGACGAGTTCGCCGATCGTGACCGCGCGCACATCGGCGCCAACCTCCTCAACGACGCCGATCGCCTCATGCCCCATCACGCGCGCGCCGTCGTTCGCCTCAAGCGACTTGTAGGGCCAGAGATCGGAACCGCAGATGCATGCTCGCGTGACGCGGATCACGGCATCGGTTGGCTCCTGGATCGTCGGGTCGGGCACGTCCTCGATCCGAACGTCGCCGGCCTGATACATGACGGCTCCCCGCATCAGCCGCTCACCTCGGTCACGTCGGGCGCATTTCGATACTCCTCGTCTGTTATGTGCTCACCCCAAGTGACCGGGTTGCCGCTCTCGTCCGCGAGCTGCATGGCCACGTGGGTCATGAAGCGCGTCGGCGCGGCACCGTGCCAATGGTTCTCGCCGGGCTCGAAGAAGACTCGATCGCCGGGCCGGATCACTTCAATGGGGCCGCCTTCGCGCTGGCAGAGCCCGATGCCTTCCGTGACCCAGATCGTCTGGCCGTTCGGATGCGTGTGCCAGGCAGTGCGGGCGCCGGGATTGAAATGAACGGCCGAAGCGCCGAGGGGCGAGCGCTCCGAGACCACGGCGATCGGGTCGATGAAGACTGTGCCCCTGAACCATTCGCTCGGCCCCGGGCCGGTCGCGGTGATGTTCCGTGTGATCTCCATAGCTGCTCTCCTCCTTCCTTTCCCCGGGTGAATCTTGGAGTGGAAGTCTCTGGCAGACGCGAGGGCATCGGCGGATCCTCCGGCGCCGCCGGCGGCGTTGTAGCTAGCCGCCTGCGCCGAAGCTGTCGACGCGCTCGGGACGGATCTGGATGATCACGCGCTCCTCGCCCGGTCCGAGGTAGGGATACTTGTCCTCGCCCAGGTACTTCTTCGCGAGCATGTCGATGTGATCGACCGCCCCGTCCTCGATGATCGTGGCTGGGCCGCTGACCATCACGTAGCCGGACTGCTGGTCCTCAGCGGGCAGGACGGTGACGGTCGCGCGCGGGTCGCGCTCGATGTTCTTGACCTTCGTCCTCCCGCGTGCGCTGTTGACGAGCACGTTCTCGCCGTCGTAGTCGATCCAGACCGGAGTCGCTTGCGGCGATCCGTCCTCGCGAATGGTCGCGATAACACCCCAGTTGCGATCGGTGAATAGCTTCGCCTGCTTCTCGTTGAGCGTGGCCATCGATCCATCCCTCCTCATCTCGAATCTTGCTCGTGCGGGGGCTTTCTATGCGTGCGGTCCCGAGCGTCCTAGGCAGCGTGCTGGACTAGGGAGCCGCCCGTCGCGCTCCGCGCGGCCGACTGGCGCGCGCCGGTCGCGCGCCGGTCCTGGGGCGCGTCAGGGGGTCCCGAGGGGCC
>VAWT01000377.1 GCA_005883415.1 Actinomycetota bacterium
CACTACCGGGTCGAGAACTGCCGGATCTACGACCTACCGGAGCTGCCTCCACCGATCTTCATGTCGGGTTTCGGCCCCAAGGCCATCGACCTTGCGGCGCGGATCTCAGATGGCTTTATCACCGTCGCGCCGGACGCCGACGCGGTGGATCGCTTTCGCTCCAAGGCCGGTGGTCAAAAGCCCGTGCACGGAGGGATGAAGGCCTGCTGGGCCGCTGACGAACGGCGGGCGTTGGAGACCGTGATGCGGCTGTGGCCGAACGAAGCGCTTCCAGGAGAGCTGGCACAGATCCTCCCGACCCCGCAGCACTTCCAGCAGGCGAGCGAGCTCGTCACCGAGGAGATGCTCGCCCAGGAGGTGCCCTGCGGTCCCGATGTCGAGCGGCACCTAGGGGCGATCCGGGCCTACGCCGACGCCGGTTTCGATGAGCTCTACGTGCAACAGATCGGGCTCGAGCAGGACCAGTTCTTCGACGCCTATCGCGACCAGGTGCTGCCGCGGGTAGCCCAGGAGCTCAGCGGCGTGCGGTCGCTTGCTTGAGCTGCGCCTGCGCGCCGCGAAGACCGCACGACCCCAGCAGCGACTCGCTGTCGGCGAGGATCTGGCGCACGGTCTCACCCTGGTAGATCCACGCCGGGTTTCGCCGGTAGACAGAGGCCAGCTTGAGCCCGCTGGAGCCGGCGGTGACCTCGAGCGTGACCAGATCCTTGCCGTGCTCGCCTCCAAAGGCTGTGACCTGCTCGGCCAGTCCGCAGGCGGTCGAGATCCCGCTGGTGGCGGAATCGAGCTTCTTTGCGTAGGGCAGGGGCGCCTGTGGCGGCGTGGGGCCGCACGCGGCCAGCGCCAATGCGGCGCTGATGGCGGCGGCTGACCGGCTGGCGAGAGTCATCGCAGGAAGATCAGGGACGTTCCACCGAGGGCCGCCGCTCCGGCCGTCCACCAGGCGATGTAGTCGCCGATGTGGCCGGAGTGCAGAGCGCGCAGCCCGTTGACTCCGACCAGCACTGGCCGCATCACCGCCTTGGGCACGAGGGCGAGCAGCCTTCCACCGAACAGGGACAGTGCCGCCACCGCGAGCGCGCCCGCCGTGGCCCCCGCTCCATAGGCGTAGTCAAAGCCCTCTACGTGGCTCGTCGCCGCGCGCGCGAAGTGGGGCGCGCCCCCGTGGAGCACCCACCCGATGTAGCTGACCTGGTCCCGGAAGTGGGAGGCCGCCACCTCAATGCCAGGCACCGCGCCCGGGATCAGGCCAATCACGATCGCCCCGGTCAGCAGCAGGGCGGGGACCAGCAGCATCAGTAGTGGCGTCTTCTCACGAGGCGCCATCTCCTCGGCTTCCTCCTCCCGGGCCTGCTCGGCCTGCCGCTCGTGGGCTGCCTCAGCCCGGCCCCAGCCGAAGAACACCCGCCCAGTCACCCGCAGCACGGCGCCCGCGGTGAGCGCCGAGGCGATGACAAAGATGGCGGGCAGCCACGGATAACCGCCGTCGAGCGCGGCACCGTCGAGTAGCGACTTGCCGAAGAAGAGGGTCACGACCGGGATCGCCGACAGAACTAGGCCACCGACCGCGAATAGCACGCCCGCGGCCGGCGCGTCTCGCCCCTTCCCGTGCAGGTCGAATTCGTCGATCGTCGCGAACCGGTGCAGCAGCACGCCGGCCAGCATGAACAGGGCCGCCTTCGTCAGCCCATGACCGACGACATAGACGGCGACACCGGCCAGTCCCTTCGCGTTCAGCAGACCGATCCCGCACAGCATCATCCCGATGTGGCTGATGGTCGAGAACGCCAGCAGGCGCTTGACGTGGCGCTGGGCGAAGCACATCGTCGCTCCCCAGAGCGCCGTCAGCGTGCCGAACGCGATCAGGATCGCCCGCAGCTCCTCGGCGTGCGGGGCGAGCGCGCCCGCGAACACGGTCCAGTAAAGGCGCGCCACGGCGTAGATCCCGAGCTCGACCATCACCCCGGAGAACAGAACGCACACCGGCGCCGGCGCGACGGCGTGCGCGTCCGCCAGCCAGAAGTGCACCGGAACCGCGGCCGCCTTGGTCAGAAAGCCGATGAACAGAAGTGACATCGCCACGAGCACGAGCGGGTCCGCGTGGTGGCGGCCGAGCGCGGCACCGACCTGGGCCATGTTCAGCGCTCCTGTATGGGCATACAGCAGCGCGATCCCGGTGAAGATCGCGTACGCCCCGATGCTGTTGGAGATGGCGAAGTTGATCCCGCCCTGGATCGGCCCCCGCTCCTCGACCTTGTAGGCGGTCAGCGCGTAGGCCACGGCCCCCATCAACTCGAAGAGAACGCCGCCAACCCGGCCCCAACGGCATCCACCGAGAATGAGATTCCTATGGTGACCGAATGGCTCGGGCGCCAGCCCCCCAGCCAATAGGCGAAGGGGTGACCGTGCGCGGTGTGAGCCAGCAGCAGCGCGCACAGCGTCACCACCGTAAGCCCGACCCCGGTGGCGATCCCATCGTTTAGGACGCGGGGCGAGAAATGCCTGATCGCCACCAGCAGCGCCGAGACGAACAACGGGATGAAGACCGGCAGCGCCGTTATGTGCATGCCTAATCTCGCAGCGCGCGCAGATCATTGGGGTCCAGGCTGCCGAAGCGCTTGTGGGCCTGGACCGCCAGTGCCAGCAGCAGACCGGTGACTGTGGCCTCGATCACGATGTCGGTCAGCACCAGCACCTGGACAACCGGATCAACGGCACTCGAGACCTGCGGGATATCGGCAAAGATTGCTGCCTTGCCGCCCTTGACGTAGCCGACCCCGAGCAGCAGAACGTAGGTGGAGGACTGCACCACGGTCAGCGACACGATCGTCCGCACGAGGTTGTCGCTCGAGATCACGCCGTAGAGTCCGGCGACAAACAGCCAGGCGGCGACCGCGAACGGGAGGAAGCTCACGACTGTTTCCCGCTCCGGATCAACAGCGCCTGGTCGAGGAAGTGGGTCCAGGCGACCAGGAACGCACCGCTCACTTCCAGGCCGACGAACACGCTGGCTACGTCCATCTGGCCGCCGGACAGCAGGTGGCCGGGAATTCCCAGCGGCAACGAGTTCTTGAAGAAGATGCCGACGAACACCAGGCCGCTGAGCCCGACCAGCGCATATCCCGCCGCCCCGATCACATCGCCCAGCTCGATCACCAGATGCGGCGCGATCACCCTCATCCGCATGTAGCGCCCGGCGATGAACATCGCCAGCGGGGCGGCGGCCAGGATCACGCCGCCCTGGAACCCGCCGCCGGGCGTGATCTGGCCGTGGACGACTATGTACACGCCGACGGCGATGACGCTGGGGATTAGCGCTAGGGCCAGGGCTCGCAGCGCTTCGCTGGCGCCGGCGAAGTGGTGCTCGTCTGACTCCTCCTGGTGCGGCTGATGGCGCTCGCCGCCCAGCTGTCGCAGGATCAACACAATTCCCAGCACCGAGGCGAACAGGATGAACTCCTCGCCGAGAGTGTCGAACCCGCGGATATCGAAGTTCAGCGCGGTGATCAGATCGGTGCCGTGGCGCACCGTCACCCCAATGCCGTCGATGATCTGGCCGTAGACCCCGTGGTACGAGCCGAAGTCGGGCAGGCCGGTCATCCCGATCACCAGCACTGCCGCAAACCCGGCGCCGGCGACGCCGAACAGCGCCAACCGGACTCCGCGGCTCACGACGAATCCTCCTCTCGCTCTCCCTCCTGGTGGTGAACCTTCCGCAGCGCGAGCAGCACCATGACCGGCAGCCCAACGGTGGAGACCACGATCTCCGATAGGGCCACGTCGGGGTCCTGGAACACGAAGAACAGCATCGTCAGTGCTAGCCCATAGATTCCGAGCACCAGCGCTTGGCGAAGCGCGTTCGGTGCCACAACCACCGCGCCGCCTCCCACCGCCACCGCGACGAGCACGGCGACCTGGAGGACGGTCACGGGTGCTCGTCCTCCGCGACGCGTTCGATCTCCGCGCGCCAGTCCCCCCGTTCGCGGGTCAGCAGGCTGCGCAGCGTGGTGTGCACCAGCACCACAACCCAATGACCGCGATCACCTCGATCGCTCCACCCGCGATCAGCAGCACCGTGGCGACGGTGATGCGCCAGTTCACAGCTGGCGCTCCATCAGCCGAGCGAACGTCAGCGACCCGATCAGCGCCAGCGGCGCCAGCACGACAGCGAGATCAATGAACGGCTGGCGGTGAAAGGCCTCGGCCAGCAGCATCAGGACGGTGGTAGAGAGCACGCCGGCGATCTCCAGCGCCACCAAGCCGTGCGGCGCGGGTGCCAAAAGACAGACGAGCAGGCAGGGGATGAGCGCGAACGCGAGCACGGTGGCGGCGATGGCCCACTCGTTCACCCCAGCTCCAGTGGGTCGATCGCTTCGCGGCCTCCGCTCGGCCACAGCTGGTGCGCCAGGATCAAGTTCCGCTCCTCGTCGATCCCAGCCACGAGCGTGTTGGGCGCAAAAGAGCCCAGAGCCTCCGCCAGCGCGCGGCGCCCGCTCCTATGCCGCCGATCCTCGCCCCCCGCGAACCGGACGGCTCTAAACCTGCCCTGCCGCGGACCTCGGCGAAGCAGCGCTCGGAACGCCGCCAGGGACACCACCACGATGTCCGTCGCGACCTTTAGCAGCGGCCTGTAGAACCGCAGCAGCCAGCCCAGCCTGATGCTCTCGCCGACAAGGCCCTGCTCACGGGCCAGCTCGAGACCGGTGGCGGCAAGCACGGCCGCGCCGGCCCCGACGATCAGCTCAGGCAGGTCCGTGGTGTCGATCAGCAGCAGGTACAGAGCCGCAGAGAACGCCCAGCCGATGCTCCACGCCACTGCGCGGCGGGCGAGCAGTGCAGGACGCGAGCGCTCTGACATGAGGTTGATCCTCTACCCGCGGCCGCTGGGCCGAAACGCCTCCAAACTCGCTGCCCGACATGACCTCGGCGGGCAGTGGATTTGGGGTCAGCCGGGCCGGATATTCAGCTTGTGAAACGAGGGAAGAGGAGAAGGGCCATGAGCGCAACCGCGGCAGCTCCACAGCTGCGTACGATCGACACCAACATTCCGGCGAGGCTTGATCGCCTGCCATGGTCCCGCTGGCACTGGCGGATCCTGATCGGATTGGGGACGGTGTGGATCCTCGACGGGCTAGAGGTGACGATCGTGGGCTCGATCTCAGGGGCGATCTCGGCCAAGGGCAGTGGCATCAATATTTCCGCTGGAGACGTCGCCGGGATGGCGGCGTCGATGTACGTGGCCGGCGCCTGCTTCGGGGCGCTGCTGTTCGGTCGTTTGACCGATATCTTCGGCCGCAAGAAGCTGTTCATGATCACCTTGGGGGTGTATCTGGCTGCCACGGTTGCGACCGCGTTTGCATGGACCCCCTGGTTCTTCTTCCTCTGCCGATTTGTGACGGGCATGGGTATCGGCGGCGAGTACAGCGCGATCAACTCCGCGATCGACGAGCTGATCCCCGCCAAGCACCGGGGCCGGATCGACATCATCATCAACGGCACCTACTGGGCCGGCGCCGCGGCCGGCGCGCTGCTCTCGGTGGCGGCTCTTCACATCTTCTCGCCGCTGCTTGACTGGCGTGTCTGCTTCGGGCTGGGCTTCGTCCTCGGCCTGGCGATCCTGATCGTCCGCCGTCAGGTCCCGGAGAGTCCGCGCTGGCTGTTCATCCATGGCCGTGAGGAGGAGGCCGAGGAAGTCACGCGCGATATCGAGCGCCAGGTGGTCGAGTCCACCGGCGCCCAGCTCGACGACCCCGACGACAACATCACGATCCACCAGCGCAGGGCGATCCCTCTCTGGGAGACCGCGCGAGCGATCGTCGCTCGCTACCCGAAGCGGACGGTGCTCGGGCTGGCGCTGTTCATCGGCCAGGCTTTTCTCTACAACGCGATCCTGTTCGGGTACGCGACGCTGCTGAGCAAGTTCTTCGGCGTGTCCACGTCAAACGCGCCCTACTACCTGGTGGCGTTCGCTGTCGGGAACCTGCTCGGCCCGCTCGTGCTTGGAAACCTGTTCGACACCGTCGGCCGCAAGCCGATGATCGCTGGGACATACATCCTCTCCGGCGTGCTGCTGCTGATCACCGGCTATATGTTCGATCAGCACCAGCTGAGCGCGGGCACCCTCACGCTCTGCTGGACCGTGGTGTTCTTCTTCGCCTCGGCCGGCGTGAGCGCCGCGTATCTGACGGTGAGCGAGATCTTCCCGATGGAAACGCGGGCGCTGGCGATCGCGTTGTTCTACGCCGTCGGCACGGGGATCGGCGGGATCATCGGCCCGCAGCTCTTCGGCCGGCTGATCCCGACGGGCAAGACCTCCGATGTGTTCGTCGCCCTGGTGATCGGAGCCGTGCTGATGATCGTCGGCGGACTTGCCGAGATCGCGTTCGGAGTCAAGGCCGAGCGCCGGCG
>VAWT01000378.1 GCA_005883415.1 Actinomycetota bacterium
CGTATCGACGTCCCACAGGACGGTAGTGAATCCACCCTCCCGCGCGTCATCGATCTCATCCTGGGTGAACTCTCCGTACGGGAACCTGAACAGGCAGGGGCGAAAACCCGTCGCTTTTTGGATCGCCACGGAGGTCCTTGTGATCTCAGACGTGGAGATCTCGCGGCGGAAGAGCTTCAGGTCCGGATGGTCCCAAGTGTGGTTGCCGACCGCGTCGCCGTCGCGCAGCATCCGTCGGTCGACCGCGGCGAAGCGGGCGACCCGCTCGCCGACCTGGAAGAACGTCGCGACGACGCGCTTCTGCTCGAGGATGTTGAGGATGTCCGGCGTGTCGAACCACGGGCCGTCGTCAAACGTGAGCGCCACTACCTTCGCGGCCCTGGGACCGTTGTAGATGAGCTTTGGCCCGGTGGCCACGCACCCAGCCACCCGATAGGGGCGTAGGTTCATCTCCTGCCCTCCCGTCGGAACCACACTTGCCGAACCGGGCGCGGTGATCTCCGTCGCCCAGACGAAGTTCTGATTGCGTACCCCGATCGCTGCCGGCAGGAACTGCGCCCGCATGGTGGTGGGCGTCGGACGGGTAACCGTGGCCACGATTCTTCGTTGCCTTCCCTGATACGACACCACTAGGGACGACCCGCGCGTAGGTGGAGTCAGGCAGACCTTCTCCTTGGTCGAACCGCGGTTGATCAGTAGGCAGAGGCTCGCCTTCTGGTTCGCTAGCCGGGCCGCGGTGAACGGACGACTCAGCTGAGCGCGCCAGACTAGGTTCTGGCCCACCAGGTCGAACGATGTGAACCGCACGGTCCGCGGGGCCGTGGCCGCCGCGCTCGACCCCGCGCCCGACATGAGCGTCGCCAGCGCCACGGCGCACGCCGCAGCCCTCAACCAGATTGCCCCCAATCGCACCGCGCCCCTTGGCATGTGTAACTCAGCATACACTCTCGCGCCGTGCCCGAACCGGTATGCATCGTCGGCGCTACCGGCGCGTTGGGCTTCGGCTTGGGCCTGCGGCTCGGCGCACAGGGGGTCCCAATCGTGATCGGCTCCCGTGACGCGGGTCGGGCGCGCGAAGCCGCAGCGCGGGCAGACGAGCTCGTCCCCGCCGGCTCATTCGTTGGCCTGGTCAATGCCGACGCCGTCACGAAGGCGCCGGTAGTAATCCTGTCCGTCCCGTTTCGCAGCCAGTCCGAGACCCTGACGAATCTGAAAGCCACGCTGAGGGAAGGTCAGCTCCTCGTTGACACGACGGTCCCGTTGGCAGCCGCGGTCAGCGGCAAGGCGACCCGAACCTTGGGCGTGTGGCAGGGCTCGGCGGCACAGCAGGCGCAGGAGATGGCGCCCGACGGCGTGCGCGTCGTGTCCGCGTTCCACACCGTGAGCGCGTCGCATCTCTCAGACCTCGGGCAGGAGCTCGACGAAGACATCCTGATTTGCGGCGACCGTCGCGAGGACAAGTCCGAGCTCGCCGAGCTCGTCCAGTTAGTGCCGGGCCTTCGGCCCGTCGACTGCGGTCCGCTTGAGCTGGCCCGAATCGTCGAGCAGCTCACCGCGCTGATCATCTCGATCAACGCCCGACACAAAACCCAGGCGGGGATCAAGGTGACGGGACTGTCGTCGTGACCATCCGAGCCGCGCGCGGGCGTCTCACTGCACCGTGAGCTCGCCCGTCGTCGTGCTCGCTGGGGGCTCGGGCGGCGCGAAGCTGGCACGCGGAATGCTCGACGTCGCAGGCTCCGACCAGCTGGTGGTGATCGCGAACACTGGCGACGACCTCGAGATCTACGGAGCGTACGTTTCGCCCGATCCGGACCTGGTCACGTTCTGGCTCGCGGACGAGATCGACGCCCGAGGATGGGGGCTCAGCGAAGACACGTTCAAGGTCATGGACGGACTGAGGCAGCTCGGAGTCGAGGTCTGGTTCAACCTGGGCGACCGGGATCTGGCTCTAGGCATCCAGCGGGCCCGCCTGCTGGCGACCGGCACGCGTCTGACCGACGCCCAGGCCGCGCTCACGGCAGCGGTAGGCGTCGATGCGAGCGTGTTGCCGATGTCCGATGATCCCGTCCGGACGCGCGTCCTGGCGCACGGACGGTGGTGGCCGTTCCAGGAGTTCATGATCAAAGCTCGAGCCGAGGGGCCCGTCGATGAGCTCACGTTCGCGGGCGCGCCTTCGGCCAGCGCGAGCCCAGAGGCGCTCGAGGCGATTGCGACCGCCCAGGCGATCGTGATGGGCCCGTCCAACCCTGTGATTTCGATCGCGCCGATCCTGGCGACCGGAGGCATCCGCGACGCGCTGATCCAGACCCCCGCCCCCGTCGTGGCCGTCAGCCCAATCGTCCAAGGAGACGTATTGAAGCCCGCGACGCTGCCATTCATGGAGTGGGCCGGCTACGAGCTCACCGCAGCAGGGATCGCCGGCTTCTACGACGGACTGCTCGACGGCCTCGTCTCGGACGAGCAGACGGACGCCTTGCCAGTGCTGCTGACGAACATGCTGATGGCAGATGCCGATGGACGCAGGCGCCTGGCTGAGCAGTCACTCCAGTTCGCGCTAGCGCTCCGCTAGCAGTTAGGTTTCGCCGCCCATGGCGACCGTCGCGATCCTGCCGGTCAAGAGCTTTAGGGACGCGAAGCAGCGGCTCGACCCCTCGCTCGACGTACGGCGCCTCATTACTCAGCGAGGATGACCGCGGTCACAACTACGCAGCGGCTCGAGGGATCCGGCAGGCGCTGGATGAGGCGACCGAACGGGTGCTTCTGGTCCCCAGTGACTGCCCGGCACTCGACCCCGTCCAAGTGGACGAGCTCATCGCGCGACCCATCGCGGCACCGTCCGCGTTGATCGTCCCCGACCGACACGGAACCGGGACGAACGCGCTACTGCTCACCCCGCCCGACGCACTCGCGCCGTCGTTCGGACCCGGCAGCTGCGAGCGCCACGTGAACGGTGCTGGTTCAAACGGGCTCAACCACGAGGTCGTGAACGTGCCGACGCTGGCGCTGGATATCGACACTGCCGACGACCTGGAGCAGCTGCGTTCAATGCTTGCCGGCACACACGGGGGTGCCGCTCACACGCGCGGGATGCTGCGGCGGCTGGCCCGCGGAAGCGACTGATGCTGACGGCCGTGGCCCTCGACGGCCTGCCCGAGATCCGTTCCGGCGATGACCTGGCCGAGCTCATCGCAACGGCCGCAAAAGCCGAGGATCTCCGGGCCGGAGACGTGCTGGTTGTGGCCCACAAGGCAGTGTCCAAGGCCGAGGGCAGGTCGCGAGCTCTCGCCTCGATCGAACCGAGCCCCCGTGCCAAGGAGCTGGCGCATCAGCTGGACAAGGACCCGCGGCACGTCCAGGCCGTCCTTGACGAGTCACGAGTCGTCTTGCGGGCCGCCCGCGGGGTGCTCATCTGCGTCACCCACCAGGGGTTCGTGTGCGCCAATGCCGGGGTCGATGCTTCGAACGTTGCCGGCTCCGACACGGTCGTTCTCCTTCCACGGGACCCGGACGCCTCCGCGCGCCGGCTCCGAAGGCAGCTGCGGGAGCTCGTGGGGATCGGCCCGGGAATCCTGATCACCGACTCGTTTGGGCGGGCCTGGAGGCACGGCCAGATCGACGTTGCCGTGGGCTGTGCCGGGCTCTCTCCCCTCGAGGATTGGCGCGGCCGGCCCGACGCGGCCGGCCGCGAGCTGCGCGCCACGTGGATAGCGGTGGCCGACCAGCTCGCGGCCGCGGCCGATCTCGCGCGGCGAAAGGACGGCCGACAGCCGGTAGTGCTGGTGCGCGGGGCCGAGCGCCACGTCATGGAGGTCGATGGCCCCGGGGCGGCCGCCTTGATCCGGCCGGAGGCGGAAGACCTGTTCAGGTAGGCCGACCGGGATCCTGCGCCTTCTCGACCGGCGCTCCCAGCGCATGAAAGCCGCCGTCCACATGGATGATCTCGCCGCTGATGCCTCGGGCGTAGTCGGACAGCAGAAAGCAGATCGCGCTCGCCACCGGTCCGGGATCGGATGGATCCCAGCCGAGCGGGGCCTGTTCCTCCCACAGCGATGCCAGCCGCTCGAAGCCGGGAATACCGCGCGCGGCCACCGTTCCCAGCGGACCAGCTGATATGAGGTTGACCCTGATCCCGCGCGGACCGAGGTCACGAGCCAGGTACCGGGACACCGACTCGAGCGCGGCCTTGGCCACGCCCATCCAGTCGTAGATCGGCCACGCCACGGTCGCATCGAAATCGAGCCCGACGATGCTCCCGCCGGGAGACATCAACGGCTCGACCGCCGCAGCCAGCGCCTTGAGCGAGAAGGCGCTCGTCTTGAACGCCTCCGCCGCACTTTCGGCCGGCGCGGTCATGAACCTGCCGCCGAGCGCGTCCTCGGGGGCGAACGCGATCGCGTGCAGGGCGCCGTCGACCACGCCCCATCGCTCCCCCAGTCGTTCTCTGAGTGCGGCCAAATCCTCGGGACGATTGACGTCGAGCTCGATCACGTCGACCGGCTCGGGCAGACGCGTGGCCGCGCGCTCGGTAAGCCGCCGTACCCGCCCGAAGCTCGTCAGCAGTACAGTCGCTCCTTCCTGCTGGGCCCGTTCGGCGGCGTGGAAGGCGATCGAATCCTTGGTGATGACGCCGGTGATCAGTAGGCGCTTGCCCGCCAGGATCACCGGCGGACACCCGCCAGCGTGTCCAGCGCCGACGCCAGGCGCTGCCGTGTGTCCGCGGGCTCAATGATCTCATCGACAAACCCTGACGCCGCAGCCGCCTCGGCCAGCAGATGCTCGTGCGCGTACTCGGACGCCATCCGCTCGAGCTCGGCGTCCGGGTCATCGGCCGCATGCAAGCGGCGTCGGCCGGTGATCTTGACCGCCGCGCGCGCGCTCATGATTCCCAGCTCCGCGTCCGGCCATGCCAGTACCAAGTCGGCGCCGAGGTCGCGCGAGTTCATCGTGATGTACGCACCGCCATACGATTTCCTCACCACGACCGTGAGCTTAGGCACCCCGGCGGCGGCGAACGCGCGCACGAGTGACGCCCCGTGCCTGATCACTCCGGCTCGCTCTTGCCTCGAGCCCGGCATGAACCCCGGCGTGTCGACCACCGCGATCAGCGCGAGCCCGAACGAGTCGCACAGCGCGACAAAGCGCGCGGCCTTCTCCGACCCAGCGGCATCGAGCACGCCGCCTAGGAACCGAGGCTGATTGGCGACGATGCCCACGGGACGTCCGTCGAGCCGCGCAAGGGCCGTGACGACGTTCCGCGCCCAGCGGGGGGAAAGCTCGAGCAGCGAGTCCTGGTCTAGCACCCCCCTCAGCGC
>VAWT01000017.1 GCA_005883415.1 Actinomycetota bacterium
CCTGCGGCGCCATCTGGGCCGAGCGAAATGGAGTCGACGGACTGCAGGCGGGTTGCCTTAACCGGCGTCACCGATAGCGCGGTTACTGCGATCACGCCGCCGCCTGCTCGGCCCAATCCCTGTACAGCCCCCAGTAGCGCCCGCCGGCATCGAGCAGCTCCTCGTGCGTGCCGTCTTCGACGATCCGGCCGTGCTCCAGCACGATGATCCGGCCGGCATTGCGGATCGTCGACAGCCGGTGCGCGATCACGATCGCCGTCCGACCGGCCACCAGCCTGCGGAGGCCGTGCTCGATGAGGCCCTCGGTGTGAACGTCCACGTTCGACGTGGCCTCGTCTAGCACCAGGATGCGGGGATCGGCGACCAGTGCCCGTGCGAACGCGATCAGCTGCCGTTGACCGGCCGACAGCTGCACGCCGCGCTCGCCAACCTGGGTGTCGTAACCGTGCTCGAGCGCGGAGATGAAGGCGTCAGCGCCGACCGCGCGGGCCGCGTCGTGTATCTCCTCGTCGGAGGCATCGACACGGCCGAAGGAGATGTTCTCCTTGACCGTGCCTGAGAACAGGAAACCTTCCTGAGGAACGATCCCCATCTGCGAGCGCAGCGAATGCGCCGTCACTTCTCGCAGGTCGTTGCCATCCACCAGCACTCGTCCTTCGGTCGGGTCGTAGAAGCGGGAGACCAGCTTCGCGAACGTCGACTTCCCGGCGCCCGTCTCCCCGACGAGCGCCACGGTCTGGCCGGCGGGAATCACGAGGTCGATGTCTTCAAGCGCCCAGGCTGAATCCTGGGATGCGCCGTAGCGGAACGAGACGTCCTCGAAGCGCAACTCGCCGCGGATCCGGTCCAGGCTGACGGCGTCAGGCCGATCGACGATTTCCGGCTGCTCGTCCATCAGCTCGAAGATCTTGTCCAGCGCCGCCATCCCCGACTGATACGTCGTGTACAGCTGGGAGAGCTGCTGTATGGGATCGAAGAAGTTGTTCAGCGCCGCGATGAACCCGAATACGACCCCGGTCGAGGCGTGGCCTGTGATGACCTCAAAGCCGCCGACGATCAGGATCTCCACGGTCACCAGCGCCGAGACAAACTCGACGCCTGGGAAATACGCGGCGTTCAGATTGACGGTCGTCATGTTCGCCGCCCGGTTCTCGTCGTTGAGCTCGCGGAACCGCGCGATGTGGCGTCGCTCGGCCCCGAACGCCCGCACCACCCTGATCCCGGACAGCGACTCCTGCAAGTAGCCAGTGATCGTCGCGATCTTTTCCCGGGTCAGTCGGTACGCCCCGGCCGAGGCGATCCTGAACCAAATCCCTCAAGCCGCCAGGATCGGCAGCGCGATGAACGTGAGCAGCGCGAGGTGCCAGTCCAACACGATCAGGATCCCCACCACGCCGATCAACGTAAGCCCGGACTGGATCAGTGTCGCCATCCCGTCCTCGACCAGCTGATCGAGCGCCTCGACGTCGTTGGTGAGCCGGGAGATGATCACGCCCGCTCGGTTACGGGAGTAGAAGCCGACCGACAGCGCCTGCATGTGCGAGAACAGCTTCAGCCGCAGGTCTCGCAACGCCCGCTGGCCGACCCAGCCGACCAGGTACGTCTGCACATACGAGGCGACCGCGTACACGATCGCCGAGATCAGGAACAAGATCACGATCAGATCGAGCGCGCCGGCGTCGTCGTGCTGTATCCCCCGATCGATCGCCAGCTTCGCCAGCGGCGCTGGTGCGAGCGCGGCCGCCGTAGCCGCCACCAGCGCGACGAACATCGCCAGCACGCGCCAGCGATAGGGAGCCATGAGCTCCGCCAGACCCCGCAGCTTTCGACCGCGGCCGCCGGTTTCCCGGAGGCGGTGCCTGATGTTGGCCAGGCGGCTCACAGGCCCACCGCCTCCGCTTCTTTCTCGATCAGGAAGACTTGGTCCGGCATTCCCTTCTCCACGATCTCGCGGTACAGCGCGGAACGCTCGAGCAGTTGCTCATGATCGCCGCGGGCCGCGATGCGCCCGTCCTCGAGCACCACGATCTCATCGGCGAGCGTGATCGTTGAGAGGCGGTGGGCGATGATGAACGTCGTTCGCCCCGCCATCACCTCCCGAAGCGCGAGCTTGATCTCCTGCTCCGTGGAGGCGTCCACCGACGAGGTGGCGTCGTCGAGGATCAGGATGCGCGGGTCGGCCAGCACCGCACGGGCGATCCCGATCCGCTGTCGCTGGCCTCCTGACAAGGTCAGTCCGCGCTCCCCGACGAGCGTGTCGTATCCCTTGGGCAGTTCGCGGATGAAACCGTCGGCCTGTGCTGCCCGTGCGGCAGCCTCCACCTCCTCGCGCGAGGCGTGGGGCCGGGCGTAGGCGATGTTCTCGTGCACTGTGGCCGAGAACAGGAACGGGTCATCGCCCGCGATCGCCGTCGCGCTCCGCAGGCTGACGAGGTCAACCGAGCGAACGTCTGCGCCGTCAACCCGCACCGCGCCGGAGCTGACGTCGTACAGGCGTGGCAGCAACGACACGAGCGCCGTCTTGCCCGAGCCCATCGCGCCCACCAGGGCCACGGTCTGGCCCGCGGCGACGTCCAGGTCGACCTCGCGCAGCGCCGGAGCGGGCGCGCCCTCGAACGTCAGCGAGACGCCCTCGAACGACACCTGCCCGTCGCCTTCGGGAAGCGGTGGCGCGTCCGCCGGCACGCTCATCGCCGGAGCCCGGTCCAGCACCTGGAAGATGCGCGCTCCGGATGCCGTCGCGCGCTGCGCAGCCCCGAGCATGTACCCCAGCGTCCGCATCGGAGAAATCAGCATCAGCAGGTAGGCGTAGAAGGCAGTGAACTGGCCGACCGTCAACGAGTGGTGGATCACCTCGCGCCCGCCGACCAGCAGGATCGCGGCCAGCCCGAGGTTGGGCAGGAAGCTGATCATCGGCCCGTACTTGGCCTGGATCCGGGTCGCGTACACCTGCTGGTCGAACACTCGCGTGACTGAATGGTCGAAGCGCGCTAGCTGACGCGGCTCCTGGGCGAACGCCTTCACGACGCGCACGCCGGACACGTTCTCCTCCGCCTCCGCCGTCAGCTCCGCGATCCGCTGCTGGGCCTCCTGCATCGCGGGGCGCGAGTGCTTGCCGTAGTTGCGGGCGATCAAGATCACGAACGGCACCGGTGCCAGCGCAAGCGCCGCCAGTGGAGGCCGTAGCGCGAACATGGCCACCGCTGCCAGCAGGATCGTCAGCGCCGACTGCCCGATGAAGATCAGCCCATAGCCGAGGAAGAAGCGCACCGACTGCAAATCGACCGTGGCGCGTGACATCAGCTGACCCGTCTGCTGGCGGTCGAAGAACGACAGCTCCAGACGCTGGAGCTGCTCGTACAGCCGGTTTCGCAGATCGAGCTCGACACCCAGCGATACGCGGCCTGCGATCAGCCGCCGCCCGACGCTCAGAGCCAGGCGCAACAGCCCGGCGCCGACGATCACGATCGCCAAGACCACGAGCTCGTGCTTGCTGTGGGAGCGGATCGAGTCGATCGCTCGGCCGGTGAGGTAGGGAATCAGCACGGTCATCCCCATTGCCCCAGCGGCCAGCACACTCGAGCGGGCCACAGCGCCCCTATAAGGCCTCAGGAAGCCGAGCAGTCGGCGGAAGATTTGCATGCTTTACAAAAGATAGCCGGGGTGGGTGTGGGGTCCGCCACCGGTGGGGAAATGCGAGCGGCTCCGCGGGCTGAAAGGCTCGCTCAACTCGATTCGCGACACCCGCCGGTGGCGGATCCCCACCCCCAAATCAGGCAGAGCTAGTTCTCGCCGAGGACCTGGGCGGTGGCGTCGAGGATGATCGGCTTGACCGCTTGCCATCCCCGGCCGCCTGCAGGCCATCGCCAGCCGAACGCCGCTTCACCGCGTGGTCATCTAGCCCCGGTTGACCGGACGGTTGCACGTTGCCATGTGACCAATCGTCGGCTTATGATCACCGGCGGGCCAAGGCCCGCTGCGGCGAGAGGAGGAGACAGGCCGGCGAATGGATGCTGTTCTGAGATTGGCCTACGAGCCAGTCCGCGGTTTCATCGAGACCGTGGGCGCGATGGTCCTGCTGGCGCGCCGCACGATGTTCGCGTCGGTCACGCCCCCCTTCAACTACGGCCCGGAACTCGTCGACCAGTTCCTGTTCGCGCTGCGCCTCGGGTGGTTCCCGATGATCCTGGCCTCGCTCGCCTTTACCTATGGCCCCGCCGGAATCGAAGTCGGCGATTTCCTCAAGCTCGTGGGGGCGATGGACAGGCTGGGGTCCCTGTTCGTGATCATCGTCATGCGCGAGCTGGCGCCCCTGATCTGCGCCATCGTGATCGCCGGCGTGGCCGGAACCGCGATGACCGCCGACCTCGGCGCCCGCAAGATCCGCGAGGAGCTCGACGCATTGATGGTGCTGGGGGTCGACCCGGTCAAGAGCCTGGTGGTCCCGCGCTTCCTCTCGCTGATGCTGCTCACGCCGCTGTTCACGATCTACGCACTGCTGTTCGGAACACTCGGCGGCGTCCTGGTGACGGTCTCCAACGGCGCTCAGGTAGGCCCGTTTTTCAGCGACTTCTTCGCCCAAGCGACGACGGTCGAGTTTCAAGCCATGTTCGTCAAGGCGGTCATCTACGGCGGGGTGATCGCGATCGTCTGCTGCTACATGGGCCTGACCGCCTCAGGTGGCGCTGAGGGGGTGGGGCGGGCCGTTAACCGGGCGGTCGTGCTGGCGTTTTTGGCGATCGGCTCGGTGGACTATGTGTTCACCCAGACAGTTCTGGCAACTCATCCCGCGCTGAACACGCCGCGATGAACGTGGTCGCCTCACTGAGGTCGTTCGGCATCGCCTCGCTCTTCTGCTGGCGAGTACTGCTGAAGGTGCTAAACGGCCGGGTGCTGAAGTTCATCGGCGAGACGGTGCGCCAGGCGGGCATCCTCATCACCGGCTCGGCGATCATCGTGCTCGGGCTGGTGTTCATCTTCGGCCTGCAGTGCGGGATCGAAGGGGCATACGGCGCCAAATCCGTCGGCGCCACCTCGGCCGCCGGGGCCATCACGGCGCTATGCGATCTCCGGGAGATCATCCCCTACGCGTTCGGATACATGATGGCCGCCAAGGTGGGCACGGGCTTCGTGGCCGAGATCGGTTCGATGCGGATCTCTGACGAGATCGACGCGCTCGAAGTGATGGGGCTGGACTCAATCGTGTACCTGGGGGCGACGCGGCTGCTCGGCACGTGGCTGGTGCTGCCGTTCCTCTACATGGCGGCCGTCGGGCTCGGCTACATCGCCTCCTACCTGGCGGTCGTCGTCCAGCTGGGACAAGTATCTCCCGGTGGCTACTTACAGCTGTTCTGGGAGTTCCAGAACCCGCCGGACTTCCTGTTCGCGGGGATCAAGGTGATGGTCACCGCGACCTTCATCGTGCTCGTGTGCATCTACTACGGCTACCACGTGACCGGGGGGCCGGTCGGCGTGGGGAGGGCGACCGCGCAATCCATGGTCGCGAATATCTTGGGGATCCACCTGATCGGGATGGTCGGCACCCAGATCTTCTGGGGTGGGAATGCCCACGCCCCGATAGGAGGCTGACGCCGCGTGGCTCACGAGCAGTTGCGGCGCCTCGTCGCGCTCGCAGCGCTGACGATCGCGGCGGTGGTGATCGTGCTGTTGCTGCTCACCGGCGGCTCGAACTACGTGCTGCACGCCCAGTTCACCGACGCGGGGCAGCTCGTCCGCGGCGACCTGGTGACGGTCGCCGGCCACCCCGTGGGCTCGGTCGGCACCCTCAGCATCACGCCTAGCGGGCTGGCCGACGTCGAGCTCAACATCTCGAACTCGAGTGTGACGCCGCTGCGCCGGGGGACGGTGGCCACGATCGGCCAGCTGAGCCTGACCGGGGTCTCGAACCGCTTCGTGTCGCTCACCCCCGGGAGTGGGCCCACGATCCCCAGCGGCGGCTCGCTTCCCACTTCCCAGACGCGAGGCATCGTCGACCTCGACACCCTGCTCAACTCGCTCACCCCGCAGGTACGTGGCTCGCTCCAGCAGCTCATCAAGACCGGTGCCTATCTGATGTCGGGCTCGACGCCCACCCAGATCAACCAGGGGATCCCATACCTCAATCCGGCGCTCAGCCAGACAACGGCTCTCGGCTCCGAGATCGTCGCCGATAAGTTCGCGCTCGACCGGCTGGTGTCCTCGACCGCCGACGTCGCCACCACCCTGGCGAATCGAGACGCCGATCTGAGCGGCGCGGTGACGAACACGGCGGCCACGCTTAAAGAAGTGGCCAGCGAGCGAACGGCGCTTGAGGACCTGCTGATCAAGGCCCCGAGCGTCCTCGCACAGGGGACAGGGGTGCTGGCGGATGTCGACTACACGCTGGGGGTGTTGAACCCCGTGCTCAGAGACCTTCAGCCGGTCGCGCCGCGGCTGGCGAAGCTGCTCAAGGCCGTCGTGCCGACGGCGGCCAACGCGATCCCCACCGTCAAGGGCGTAGCGGCACTGATCCCGGCGGCAAAGCAAGCCCTCACGGAGCTACCGCCTGTGGTGGCCCAGGCCGTTCCGGCGGTCAATTCGCTGCGGGCGGCGCTGCCGCCGATCACTCCCGTACTGGCCGGCGTCAGGCCGTACACGCCTGAGGTCGTGTCCGGATTCTTCGGCGGAGTCGGCGGCTACAGCGGTGGCTACTACGACGCCAACGGTCACTACGTCAGGATCTCGCCGCTGTTTGGGCCCGGGGGCTCCAGCGGCCTTCTCGGCATCCTGAACGGCGTCGCCAGCCAGCTACCTGCGTTCACCGGGACGCGCTTTGGGGTGCTCGCCGCGTGCCCCGGCGGCACGGTCGAGACTTCGCCAAACGGTGGCAACCCGTGGAACGCCCCTGACGTCTTGCCCGCCACGGGCAGTGTCTGCAACCCGGCCAACAACCACCCGTGAGACGGGTGGCCGCGATCTTCCTGGCCTTCGCCGCCGCCGGCGGCCTGGCGGCTGTGCTCCTGAGCGCCAGCGCACAGGGATCGTCGAGCTCCGCGCTCATCGCCAGAGCAAGCGCTCAAGGATCCTCGAGCT
>VAWT01000018.1 GCA_005883415.1 Actinomycetota bacterium
TAAGCGCCTTTCGCCACGCCTCGAGCTCGGTGATGTCCGCCTCGTCGTCGTGCGTGACGTGGGGGATCATGGCCCAGTTTCGAGCCAGGTTCGGCGCCGAGATCTTCTGGATCCGCGAGCGCTCGACGCGCTCGACCGGGCCGAACTTCTCGAAGTCGATCGTCGGCCACGGCGCCAGGTCAAGGCCTGCGGGGGCTGGGGCGCCAGCCGCCGGAGCGCCGCTTGCCGCCCGCTCCACGTCCTCGGGCGTGATCCGACCCTTGCGGCCGGTTCCCTCGACCTTGTCTAAGTTGATGCCGCGCTCGCGCGCCAGCCGGCGAACCGAGGGGCTGGCGTAGATCGGGCCGGTGCCGTCGGTGGGTGCCGGTTCCGCTTCCTCGGCGGTCGGCGGCTGGGCCTGCTCGGTGGGCGCCGGCTCCGCCTCCTCGGCGGTCGGCGGCTGGGCCGCGCCGTCATCGGCCGCGGGCGGCTCGGGGGACGTGGGCGACTCCGCCCCCAGGGCGCTCTGCACCGCGTCGGGGGCGGCGGCCTCGGCGGGCGCCCCGTCTGATGCTGCCGCCGAGGCCTTCGACGGGGCCGAGGGACCGCCGTCCTCGGAGGGCTCGATCGTCACAAGCTCCGTGCCCTGCGAGACCTTGTCGCCGACGTTGACCTGTAGCTCTCGCACGCCGATGTCGGGGACCTCGACGGGGATGGCCTCCGTTCGGGTCACCCCTTGCCTCTCTCCGGTCGGCGCCTCTGATGCAGTCTGCGGGCATCCCGCCCGCGGTCACCGCTTCGCTTCGCTCCGCTCATACGCTCGTAGGCATCGCGGCCTCGGGATCGATCTCGTACTTCTCGATCGCCTCCTGGGCGCGGGCAGGATCGAGCTCGCGCAACGCGGCCACCACCACGTAGCGGCGGTCGATCTCGAAGAAGTCTCGGAGCGCCCGTCTGGAGTCGCTGCGGCCGTATCCATCGGTGCCCAGCACGTGGTACGCGCCCGGCACCCACTGGCGGATCTGGTCGGCGAACGCGCGCACGTAGTCGGTCGAGGCCACCACCGGGCCCAGGTCCTCGGACAGACACTGGGCGATATATGGAACCCGCGGCTCCTGGAGCGGATGGAGCATGTTCCAGCGCTCGACCTCGATCCCGTCCCGGCGCAGCTCCGTGAACGAGGTGACGCTCCACACGTCCGCCCGTACTCCCCAGTCGTCTCGCAGGAGATCGGACGCCGCCAGCACCTCGTTCAGGATCGTTCCGGATCCCAGCAGCTGCACCTCCGCGCCGTCGGCTGCGCGAAGCCGATACATGCCGCGCAGGATCCCTTCCTGCGCGCCGTCGGGCATCGCCGGGTGCCGGTAGTTCTCGTTCATCAGCGTGAGGTAGAAGAACACGTCCTCCTGCTCGCCGACCATGCGCCGTAGCCCGTCCTGGATGATCACCGCCACCTCGTAGCCGAACGCGGGATCGTAGGCTCGGCAGTTGGGCACCACCGGGAACAGCGCGTGGCTCTGCCCGTCGGCGTGCTGGAGGCCCTCACCGTTCAGGGTCGTCCGGCCGGCGGTCCCACCGAACATGAACCCGCGCGTGCGGCAGTCGCCCGCCGCCCACACCAGGTCCCCGACCCGCTGATAGCCGAACATGGAGTAGTAGATGTAGAACGGCACCATCTGCACGTTGTGCGCCGAGTACGACGTGCCGGCGGCGATGAACGAGGAGATGGAGCCCGCCTCGGTGATTCCCTCCTCCAGGATCTGCCCGTGCTGGTCCTCCTTGTAGAACATCAGCTGCTCTGAGTCCTGCGGCTGGTAGAGCTGGCCCACCGGCGAGTAGATCCCCACCTGGCGGAACAATCCCTCCATCCCGAACGTGCGCGACTCGTCGGGCACGATCGGGACGATGTGCCGCCCGATCGCCTTGTCGCGCAGCAGCGCGGCCAGGATCCGCACGAATGCCATCGTGGTCGAGATCTCGCGCTCGCCGGTACCTTCGAGCTGGTTTGAGAACAACTCGAGCGAAGGGACCTCTAGCTGCTCGGCCCGCCGCCGTCTGACCGGCAGCGATCCGCCGAGCTTGTCGCGGCACTCGCGCAGGTAGCGCATCTCGGACGAATCCTCGGGCGGCTTGTAGTACTCGGCGGCACGCACCTGCTCGTCGGTGAGCGGCAGCTCGAAGCGGTCCCGGAATGCGAGCAGCGCCTCCTCGGTCATCTTCTTCGCCTGGTGGGTGATCATCTGACCCTCCCCCGAGGAGCCCATGCCGTAGCCCTTGATCGTCTTGGCCAGAATCACGGTCGGCTGGCCGCGGTGCTCGACGGCGTCGTGGTAGGCAGCGTAGACCTTCTGTTGGTCGAGCCCCCCGCGGTTCAGTAGCCAGATCTCATCGTCTGACATGTGCTCCACGCGCTCCAGCAATACCGGGTCCTTGCCGAAGAACTGCTCGCGCACGTACGCGCCGTCGCGCGACTTGTAGGTCTGGTACTCGCCGTCGAGGCTCTCGTTCATGACCCGCACCAGGCGGCCGTCGGTGTCGGCCGCGAGCAGCGGATCCCAGCGCGCCCCCCAGATGACCTTGATCACGTTCCAGCCGGAGCCGCGGAAGTCGGCCTCGAGCTCCTGGATGATCTTGCCGTTGCCGCGCACCGGGCCGTCGAGGCGCTGGAGGTTGGCGTTGACGACCCAGATCAGGTTGTCGAGCTGCTCGCGGGCGGCCATCCCGATCGAGCCCATAGTCTCTGGCTCGTCCACCTCGCCGTCGCCGATGAACGCCCACACCTTGCGGCCCTCGGTCTGCACGATTCCTCGCGCCTGGAGGTATTTCATGAACCGGGCCTGATAGATCGACGTGATCGCGCCGATGCCCAGGGACACCGTCGGGAACTGCCAGAACTCCGGCATCAGCCATGGGTGCGGGTAGGAGCTGAGGCCGCCAGGCTTTGAGACCTCCTGGCGGAAGCCGTCCAGCTGCTCCTCGGTCAGCCTGCCCTCGAGGTACGCACGGGCGTAGTTACCGGGGGAGGAGTGGCCCTGGAAGTAGACGAGATCGCCACCATGCTCCTCGCTCGGGGCGCGCCAGAAATGGTTGTAGCCGACCTCGTACAGCGTGGCCAGCGATTGGTACGAGGCGATGTGGCCGCCGAGCTCGGAGGAGACCTTGTTGGCCCGCACCACCATCGCCATCGCGTTCCAGCGCACGATCGAGCGCAGCCTCCGCTCGAGCGCCGAATCCCCAGGAAGCTTCGCCTCCTGCTCGGGGGGGATGGTGTTGACGTAGGGGGTGTTGAGGCTGGCGATCGGTCCCGTGCCCGCGTGCTGGGCCCGCTCGACCACGCGCGCCAGTATCTGCCGGGCGCGGTCGACCCCGTCGTGGGCCACGACCGCGTCGAGTGCCTCCAGCCACTCGCTCGTCTCGACGGCGTCGGGGTCCGCGCCCGCACCGTTTTCGCTCGAAGCTTGGGTCTTGACGCGATCCGTCATCGTGATTCTGTCCTCTAGCCGTGGCCTGTGGGCCACTATACATTCGGCGTTTCAGTGGCCCTGCAAGAAATAGATGATCCGGTGGGTCCGCCCTGGGAGCGACCCCTCGCCGGGCGGTTCGAGCGGCTCGCAGTCGAGTCCGAGCTGCTCCGGGCAAACCCGCTGGGTGACCCGAGCCGCCGCCCGCTGTACGTGTACCTGTCGCCGGGCGTCGCGGAGGAGCGGGCCGGTCGTGTCCCTGTCGTCTACCTCCTCCAGGGCTACAGCAACCAGCTCGACACCTGGCTGGCGCGCAAGCCGTTTGAGCCCACGACCGTGGAGCGCCTGGACGCCATGTTCGCCGCCGACGAGAGCCAGGAGGCGATCGTGGTGTTCGTCGACGCCTGGACGTCGCTCGGCGGTTCGCAGTTCATCAACTCCTCCGGGACCGGCCCCTACATGGACTACCTGTGCGACGAGATCGTGCCCTTCGTCGATGAGCGCTACCCGACATCCGGGCACCGCGGGGTGGCGGGCCATTCATCCGGCGGGTTCGGCGCGATGGTCAGCGCGATGATCCGCCCCGACGCGTTCAGCGCGTTCGCCTCCCACGCCGGCGACGCGCTGTTCGAGTGCTGCTACCTACGCGATTTCCCGGTGGTCGCTCGCACGCTGCGCGATCAGTTCGACGGCTCGGTCGAGGTGTTCTTTGAGCGCCTGCGCGACGCCGACCCGTTCGAGTTCCGGCGCTACGGGACCGTGCTGTCCGTGTACGCGATGGCGGCCGCGTACTCCCCCGGGCCCGAGCGGCCAGAGCTCCCCTTCGACATCGAGACGGGGCGGCTCTTGCTCGACGTCTGGGAGCGCTGGCTTCAGTGGGACCCGGTGCGGATGGCGCCCGGGTACGCGGAGGCGCTTCAAGGCATGCGCCGGATCTACCTGGACGCCGGACGGCGCGACGAATACTTCCTCGACCTGGGGGCCCAGGCGTTTTCCGCCGAGCTGTCGCAGATGGGGGTCGAGCACACGCTCGAGCTGTTCGACGGGGCTCACGGGGGGATCGCGTACCGCTATCCGGGGGCCATACGCGAACTGGTCCTGGCGCTGTATTAGGTGGGCGCGTGCGCGAGCACGCCGGGCTGGCTCTCGCGGCGCTGACGCAGGGACGGGTCGAGATCCATGGTCACCGCACCTCCCAGCCGAAGTAGACCTCCGCCGCGACGAGCTTCTGCCCCCTAAAGGTGAGAACCTCGGTGTTGCGGCCTCTGACGCCGTCGCTTCTCCTCATCACATAGGTGACGATCACCTCGTCGCCTGATTCCAACAGGCGCACGAACTCGAACTCTTGGACGACCTGACCGGCGCCGGGCCAGCAGCGCTCGAAGAACCCCGCCCGATCGAGGCCGACATCCACCGGGCTCGAGAAGCTGAACTCCTCGTCCAAGGCCCGCTCTACGAAGTCGCGATCGCCCGCCGCGAAGGCGCGGTAGAAGTCGCGGGCAAGCTGAATTCGGTCATCTGTGCCCATCGGCACCTCCTTGGTCGCTCACGGCCTTCTATCTTGAAGACATGGCCAAAACCTGGGTCCTCCATACAGAAACAAAGGGCACCGGCGCCCAGATGGTGCCGCTCGAGAAGGTCGAGCAGCGCCCGTCGCCCGCGAAGCCCGTGTTCGTGCCCCGCGAGCCGGCTCGGCGGCCCGAGCCGGAGGCCCAGCCCAAGGCGCCCAAGAGGTTCAAGCTCGTGGACGTCATGACGCGGCAGACCCTTATCGAGGAGGCCAACGCGCGAGAGGCCGTCTCTGCCCTCGAGCGGGTCCGCAGCTTCGTCGACGTGAGCGTCTACGTCTGGCAGGAGGGGGAGAACCGCTGGCGGCTACTGACCCTGGCTGAGCAGCGCGTGATGTGGGATCTGGCCCACTCCGGACGTTGAGCATCCGGCCCAGCGAGTCTCACATCACAATGCCGGGGACCGTTCAATGGTTGTGACTCGTTCCCGCACCGCTGTCGGATGGCAGGTCCAGTTCGTGGCTCTGGCTGCCACATGGGGAGCGAGCTTTCTGTTCATCAAGGTGCTCGATAAGCACTGGCCGGCAGTCTCTCTTTCCGCAGCGCCACCAGCACGACGAGTGCCGCGGAAAGAGAGACTGCCGGCCGAGGGGCGGGTGTGGTTTCACTGCGCCGTCTTGGCGCTGCTGTTCAACGCCGTGCCGTGGACCCTATTCGCCTACGGCGAGAAGCACACCTCGTCGATCGTCGCCGGTCTGTGGAACGCGACCACGCCGTTGTGGGTGCTGATCGTCTCGCTCTCGCTGTTCGGCGGCGAGCGCCCCAGCGCCGCTCGCGTTACCGGGCTGATGATGGGCTTTGCGGGGGTGGCGCTGTTGCTCGGACCCTGGCGAGGGTTCGGCGGCGGCCAGCTCACGGGTCACCTCTGCTGCGCGGGCGCGGCCCTCTGCTACGGCTTCGGCTTCCCGTACACCCGGCGCTTTCTGGCCGGCCGTGCCGAGAGCGGAGTCGTACTCTCGGCGGCGCAGCTGCTGTGCGCGACGGCGATGCTGGCCGTGGTGGCGCCGCTGGCGCCAGCGCCGACGGCCGATATCGGGCTGGACGGGATCGGCAGTCTCCTAGTGCTGGGAGCGGTCGGGAGTGGGGTTGCCTTCGCGATGAACTACGCCATCGTGCGCGCCAAGGGGCCGGGCACGGCCTCACTGGTCACCTACGTGATCCCGGTCTTCTCGACGGTCCTCGGCGTGGCGGTCCTGGGTGAGGCCCTGCACTGGAACCAGCCCGTGGGAACCGTGGTGCTGCTGGCGGGCGTCGCGATATCCCAAGGCCGCATCGCGCGCGGACAATCGGCTAGGAGTCAAAAGGCCTCGTCCGTGGGGCTCGGTGCTCGGCCAGCTCAGCCATGAGCGAAGCCGACGGTCTGGTGCGGGGCGAAGATGGCCGACTGCGGTGCTGGTGGGGCGAGTCGGCGCCCGAGTACCGGGCGTATCACGACCGTGAGTGGGGCTTTCCGGCCGCGGACGACGTGCGGCTGTTCGAGAAGCTGAGCCTCGAGGGATTTCAGGCCGGGCTCTCGTGGCTGACGATCTTGCGAAAGCGCGAGGGGTTCCGGCGTGCGTTCGCGGACTTTGACTTCGAGCGGATCGCGCGGTTCGGGAAGCGTGACGTGGCGCGGCTGCTCGATGACGCCTCGGTCGTTCGCAATCGGGCCAAGGTCGAGGCAGTCATCAACAACGCCCGATGTGCCGTGGAGCTGGTCCATCGGGACGGGTCGATCGCCAGCTACGTGTGGCGGTTCGAGCCAGAGTCGCGCGCTCGGTTGCTAGACCGTGAGTCGCTCCGGCTCCTCTCGCAAACGGACGACTCGAAAGCGCTAGCTCGAGATCTCAAGCGGCGCGGATGGCGGTTCGTCGGACCCACGACCGTGTATGCCTTCATGCAGGCCATGGGGCTGGTAAACGACCACATCGATGGCTGCGACCCAGGCGCGGAAGCCCAGCGGGCGCGTGAGCGATTTCACTCTCCCGCCGGCGGCGGGCCGCTTCCCTAGCTCATGAAGAACTGCTGGTAGAGCAGGAAGAGGTTGAGCGAAGTGATGAGGATCGCGCAGCTCCACGCCGCGACGGTCGTCAGCCGTCGGTTGACATGGACGCCCATGACGTCGCGGCGGCAGGTGAGCATCACAAGCGGGATCAGGGCCAGCGGGATCCCGAACGAGAGCACGACCTGGCTCAGCACGAGCGCGTCAGTGGGGTTCATCCCGGCCGCGAGGATGGCGAGCGCGGGCAGCATCGTGATCCCGCGACGAAGCACCAGCGGAACGCGGAGGTTGATGAAGCCCCCCATCACCACCTGGCCGGCATAGGTGCCGACGCTCGATGAGGAGGCCCCCGAGGCCAGCAGCGCTACGGCGAACGCGAGTGCGCCGGTGCCGCCGACGAGCCTCCCGAGCTGGTGGTGGGCCTGCTGGATGGTGGTGAGGCCCGACAGCGCGGGCGTGTGGAACAGCTTGGCGGCGACGGCCAGCATCGCCATGTTCACGAGTCCCGCAAGGGCCAGGGCGATGATGACGTCGACGCGCTCGAAGCGCAGCACGCGAGCCCGCTCTCGGTCGCCACGAACCGGCATGCGGCCGTTGGTCAGCGCGGAGTGCAGGTAGATCGCATGAGGCATGACCGTGGCGCCGATGATCCCGACCGCCAGGTACAGAGAGCTGGTGCCGCTCAGCCCCGGGATCAGGCCGTTCAGGCTCCCGTGCGTGGAGGGGCCGATCCGCAACGTCTCGTACAGGAAGCCGAGGAAGACGATCCCCAGCAGCGCGGTGATGGCCAGCTCGAACCGCCGGTAGCCGCGGCTTTGCAGCTCGAGGATGGCGAACGCGATCAC
>VAWT01000379.1 GCA_005883415.1 Actinomycetota bacterium
CAAAGTTGCGGAGTGGCTGCAAGGCCGGCAGTCTGGCCAGCTACTTAATAAAGAGGATCTCCGAGTACTTGGGGAGGGGCCAGAGGTCGTCGGCCACGACCTTTTCGAGCTTGTCCGCCACCGCACGGACCGCTGCCATCGCGGGGATCACCTCGTCGCGCATGTACCTCGCGTGCTCGAGGAGGTCGTCGTGCGGCTGGTTCTCGGCCAGGTTGGCGTCCTCGAGCGCCTTGATCGCCGCGGTGAACTCGGCGATCTTCTCCGAAGTCTCGGTCGCCAGCTCCGGTAGCTGGGCGGCGAGCAGCGTTGCGAGATGGTTCGCGGCGGCCGGCACGAGCATCGTCCGGGCGATCGACGCCGCGGTCTCGGCCTCGATGTTGAGCTTGGTCACGTACTGCTCGGCGAACACCCCATACCGTGACTCGAGCTCCCGCTTGGACAGAACGCCGTAATCGGAGAACACAGCGACCGCCCGGTCGTCGATCAGGTAGGGGAGGGCGTCAGGGGTAGCCCGGAGGTTGAGTAGCCCTCGTGCCTGCGCCTCCTTGTGCCACTCCTCGGCATAGTTGTCGCCGCCAAAGATGATCCGCTTGTTGGCCGCGTAGCTGCGCTGGATCACCGACTTGACGGCCTCCTCGAGTGGGGCGCCGCCCTTGACGGCCTCCTCGAGCTCATCCGCGAGGTAATCGATCGCCTCGGCCACGATCGTGTTCAGAACAGTGTTGGGCAGCGAAAGGGACATGCTCGAGCCCAGCGCGCGGAACTCGAACTTGTTGCCGGTGAACGCGAACGGGCTCGTCCGGTTGCGGTCACCACCGTGCATGGGCAACGGGGGGAGGACCGGCGTGCCCAATCCGAGGAACGAGCCCGGCGTGGACTCGCCTGCCTCGCCTCGCTCGATCGCGCCCAGCACCTTCTCCAGCTCCGCTCCTAGAAAGATCGAGATGATCGCGGGAGGGGCCTCGTTGGCGCCCAGCCGATGGTCCTGCCCCGGTGAAGCGATCGACGCCCGCAGGAGCCCCTGATGGTTGTTGACCGCGTGGATTACGGCTGCGCAGAAGAACAGGAATTCCAGGTTCTCGTGCGGCGTGTCGCCGGGCTCGAGCAGGTTCTTGCCCGTGTCGGTGCCCATCGACCAGTTGTTGTGCTTGCCGGAGCCGTTGACGCCGGCGAACGGCTTCTCGTGCAGGAGGCACACCAGCCCGTAGCGGCGCGCGACGTTCTGCATCACCTGCATCGTCAGGTGCTGATGATCGGAGCCCACGTTGGAGTTCTCGAATACGGGGGCGATCTCATACTGAGCCGGCGCGACCTCGTTGTGGCGCGTTTTGACCGGGACCCCGAGCTTCGACAGCTCGCGCTCGGTCTCGAGCATGCAGGCCAGGATCCGCTCCGGAATCGAGCCGAAATAATGGTCGTCGAGCTCGTGGCCCTTGGGCGGCTTGGCGCCGAACAGGGTCCGACCGGTCGTGAGCAGATCCGGCCGCTCGAAGTAGTACTGCTCGTCGATCAGGAAGTACTCCTGCTCTGGACCGACCGTGGTGAATACGCGCTGGGCCGTGGCGTCGCCGAACACCCGTAGGGCGCGCACCGCTGATTTCGAGAGCGCGTCCATCGAGCGCAGCAGCGGGATCTTGTGGTCCAGCGCCTCGCCCGTCCATGATGCGAACGCCGTCGGGATGCACAGCAGCGCGCCATTGGGGTTCTCGAGGATGAAAGCGGGCGAAGTCGGATCCCAGGCGGTGTAGCCCCGAGCCTCGAATGTCGCGCGGATGCCGCCGGTCGGGAAAGACGACGCGTCCGGCTCGCCCTGGATCAGCTCTTTGCCCGAGAACTCCGCCAGCGCGGTGCCCTCGCCCGTGGGGGCGTAGAAGCTGTCGTGCTTCTCGGCGGTCGAGCCCGTCAGCGGTTGAAACCAATGCGTGTAGTGGGTCGCGCCCTTCTCCAGCGCCCAATCCTTCATCGCCTGGGCAACTGCGTCGGCCAGCGATGTGTCGAGTGCCTCGCCCCGAGCCAACGTCTGCTGGAGCTTTCCGAACACGTCCCTCGGCAGCCGCTGGCGCTGGACCGTGATGCTGAACACGTTGGAGCTGAAGATCTGGTTCTCGGCCATGTTGAGGTCAGACGTTCCGAGGGCCCCACCGTTCGGGGTCCACTGCGCTGCCAGGAGGTTCTGCTGTCGGAGACGGGGCATCGGTTCTTCTCTTCCTTTGCCGAAGGGACAGGCGAAAGTGAGCGAATGTAGAGACTGGCTCGGGGTCGGTCTCTATCCCAATGTCCAAACAGCGGCGTTTGCGGTCCGCCGTTCGGCCACCGTCTGCGGGCTG
>VAWT01000159.1 GCA_005883415.1 Actinomycetota bacterium
ATCGCCGAGGTGCTGGCAATGGCGCTCTCGACCGTGTCGGGAATCCTCACCCGGCTGGGGATGGGCAAGCTCGGACGGCTGGGTCTCGAGCCGGCTCAGCGATACGAGCGACAGCGACCAGGCGAGCTGATCCATATCGACGTCAAGAAGCTGGGACGGATCCAGAACGGTGCTGGCCACCGGGTCACCGGCAGGCGCAGCAAGGGTCATAGTCCCCGGAGGATTGACGCAGAAGGCGCCCAACGGCACACGGTCGGCTGGGAATACGTCCACATCGCGATCGATGACTGCACACGTCTGGCCTATGCCGAGGTACTAGACGGCGAGAACACCAAGAACGCGATCGCGTTTCTAGCCCGCGCCAGGGCGTTCTATCGTCGCCACGGGATCGAGATCCAGCGGGTGCTCACCGACAACGAAGGCGCCTACATATCCGTCGCCCACGCAGCTGGATGCCGCGCGCTGGGGATCCGCCACCAGCGCATTCGCCCCCACCGTCCCCAGACCAACGGCAAGGCCGAACGCTTTATCCGCACGATGCTCGCCGGCTGGGCCTACGGAGCGATCTACCGCAACTCAGCTGAACGCACCGCCGCACTTGACGGCTGGCTGCACTACTACAACCATCACCGAAAACACTCAGCCCTCAGCCACAAGACCCCGCTCGACCGACTCCAACAGCGAACCAACCCTCTCAGGAGCTACAACTAGAATCGCCGCCCATGCGTGAAATCGCCGACGGCGTCTGGCAGTTGTCGGGCTGGCCTCCAAACAACGTCAACGTCTACGTCGTGGGCGACGTACTGATCGACACCGGCCTGGCGATACATCGCGGCCGGATCCTGAGGCAGATCGCCGACCGCCAGATCACCGCCAACGCGCTGACGCATGCTCACTTAGACCACTTCGGCTCAAGCCACGCAATCTGCGAGCAGCTCGGAATCCCGTTGTGGTGCGGCGCGGAGGACGCGCAGGCAGTAGAGGCCGGCAAGTTGGTCGTCCGGGGCGGGCGGCTGATGCCCGCCGCGAAGGCGCACCCCGTTTCCCGCACTCTGAAGGAGGGAGACGAGGTCGCCGGCTTCAGGGTGCTAGAAACCCCCGGTCATTCGCCCGGTCACGTCTCCTACTGGCGCGAGGCGGACCGAGTGCTGGTCTGCGGTGATGTGATGTGGGGACAGAACCCGTTTCTCCTCTCGGGCGGCATCCAGGAGCCGTTCCCGTTCATCAGCCCCGACCCGAGGCTGAACCGGCAGTCTGCACGCAGGCTGGCCGAGCTCGAGCCTTCGCTCGTGTGCTTCGGACACGGCAAGCCGCTCAGGGACAGCTCCCGCTTTCAAGCCGCGGTGGCGGGGCTTGCGCGCTGATGGCCGCGGAACTGCTCCGACAACACGTGGTTGTTACGGGTCGGGTACAAGGCGTCTTCTTCCGCGACTCGCTACGCCAACGGGCCGAGGCCCACGGCGTCGCCGGGTGGGCGTCCAACCGGGGCGACGGCGCGGTCGAGGCCGTGCTCGAGGGATCGCCCGACGAGGTAGGACGGCTCGTTGACTTCTGCCGTACGGGACCGCGGGGGGCGGAGGTCGAAGACGTCGAAGTCAGCGAGGAGGAACCGGAGGGGCTAAGCGGGTTCTCGATCCGCTGAGGGCGGCGGGGAAGAGACCGGACCTCAACGTGTCCTAGAGCACATCCATCGAGTTACGCGCCGCCAGCGTGCTCAAAAGCACCCTATGCGTGACGCCATGCACAAATCGGGGCCAGCTCGCGACGGTTTGTGCTCTGGAGCACGCTGGCCGCCGGGCGATGCGATCGGCCCCGCGCCGTCCAGGCGCGACGCGTCGTCAGCCCCCCAGCGCCCGCTCGAACGCCTCTCGCGCCTCGGCGCCGCGCACCGCGAACACGATCCGCTCGAGCTCGCTGCCGCCATCCAGGTGCTTGCGAACTTCGGAGACCTCGATCCGCGCGGCCTCTTCGAGAGGGAACCCGCCGACTCCAGTTCCAAACGCGACAAGCGCCAATGAGCGCGCGCCCAGCTCGTCGGCGCGGCGCAGCGTCGAAGCGGTCGCGCGGCGGATCACGTCTGCCGATGTGGGGCCGCCGAGCTCCATCGTCGCGGCGTGGATCACCCATCGGCAGGGCATTTCGCCGGCGGTGGTCTCCACCGCCTCCCCCAGCCCGACCGGCGCATTAGCCCGGCTCTCCCGGAGAACCGCCTCTCCGCCGGCTCGTGCGATCGCCCCGGCGACGCCACCTCCATGCATCAGCTGCGTGTTGGCGGCGTTGGCGATCGCGTCGACGTCCAGCTGGGTGATGTCGGCCTCGAGGACCTCGACCGAAGCGGACACTGCCGGAGCCGCTAGGAGACCTCGGCCGGCTCCTCTTTGCCCGCCAGTCGATCGCGCCCGCGCTGCACGGCCGCGATGAACTTCGTCAGGTTCACCTCGAGCGTGTTGAGGATCTCGTCCGCGTAGTCCTCGGCGCCCAAGAGGATCTCGCGCTCGCGAGCGCGCGCGTCCTCGATGATGTCCTCGGCCGCGCGCTCGGCCTGCTTGGTGACCTCCTCCTCGGAGATCAGCCGCTCCTGGCGCTCTCGGGCCTCCTTGACGATTCGCTCGGCCTCGCGCTTGGCCTCGGCCAGCATCTCCTGGCGCTCCTTCACGATCCACCGGGCCTGCTTGATCTCCTCGGGGATCGTGGCGCGCATCTGGTCGAGGATGTCGTAGATCTCCTCCTTGTCCACGCGCACCTGGTCGGTCAGGGGAACCGGTTTGGCGTTGTGAACGAGATCGTCGAGCTTGTCAATCAGTACGAGGACGTCCATTGCAAGACCTCTGTTTCGTCAGCGGCTGAGCCGTTCCTTCAATGCCTTCGCCACCTCTTGGGGCACGAGATCATCGATGTCACCGCCGAAGGTGGCGAGCTCCTTGACCCCGCTGGACCTCAGGAAACTGTACTTCGCTGAGGCCATCAGGTAAACCGACTCGATGTCCGGAGCCTGGCGATGATTGAGCTGGTTCATCTCCAGCTCATACTCGAAGTCCGAGATCGCCCGTAGTCCCTTGACGATCGCCATGGCTCCAGTGGCGTGCGCGAACTCGACCAGCAGCGTGCTGAAGGGCTGCACGGACACGTTGCCCATCGACCTCGTGGCGTTCTCGATGAACGCCACGCGTTCCGCGGCGCTGAACAACGTCTTGCCCTTGCGCCAGGGATGGTTGACGACGCCCACGATCAACGAGTCGTACATGCTTGAGCCCCGGCCGATGATGTCCAGGTGGCCGTTGGTGATCGGGTCGAACGTGCCGGGGCAGATCGCGACGCGGTTATCAGGTGGGGACATGGAAGATGAGAATCAGGGTGTCTCCGTAACGGCGGCGGTCCAGAGGCGCCAGGTCGAGTTCAAGCGGGTCCCGCCTGTCGCTTTCGGCGACGACGCGAGCACCCGGGGCGAGCACCGGCGTCAGCGCCGCCGAGAGGCTCTTTCTGAGGCCGCTCGCCCGGCGGTACGGCGGGTCGACGAACACAAGATCGTATTGACGTCCGTCCCGCCGTGCTCTTTCGAGGAACGTGTCCACCCTCTGCCGAACGGCGGTGGCCTCCAATCCGAGCGCCTGGAGGTTGCGGCGGATCGCAGCGATCGACTGAAGCGATGAGTCGACGAGAGTCGCCGCCGCGGCGCCGCGGGACAGCGACTCAATGGCCATCGCTCCCGACCCGGCGAACAAGTCGAGCACCCGCAGGCCGTCGACCGGGCCGAGAATCGAGAACACGGCCTCGCGCACCCGATCCGAGGTGGGACGGGTCCGCATTCCCCCGGGCGCCACCAGCGTCCGGCCTCCCAACCGTCCTGCGACAACTCTCATGCTCAGGCCCGGATCGGGGCCAGCGCCTCGGCGCCGTACCTGCCCCGAAGGGCATCCGCCAGCAGCGCGTGCTCGGGCAGCTGAAGCTCGGGGTCGTCGGACTCGATGCGCTGGGCGTACATTCGGGCCCGCTCGAGCAGCTGGGCGTCTGCCGGTAGCTCGGCAAACCGAAGCTCGGCCAGGCCGTGCTGGCGGGTTCCGACCAGCTCCCCTTCCCCTCGCAGCTCCAGATCGACCTCGGCCAGGCGGAACCCATCCGCCGTGCTCCGTAGCGCGCGCAACCGGGGCGCCTCCCGGGGACCGAACAGCAGGCACAACGAGCTGTGCGCTCCACGTCCGATGCGGCCTCGCAGCTGATGCAGCTGTGAGATCCCGTAGCGGTCGGCGTCCTCCACCAACATGACCGTCGCGTTGGGGACGTCGATCCCCACCTCGATGACGGAGGTCGCGACCAGCACGTCGGCGGCGCCCGAAGCAAACGCCCCCATCGCCTGTTGCTTGGCGCCAGGGCGCATCTGCCCGTGCAGGAGCACGACGGTGAAATCTCGGAACTCCTCCGCGCTCAGCCGCTCGAATTCCGCGGTCGCAGCTCGCGCTTGCAGCAGCTCGGACTCCTCGACCAGCGGGCAGACCACGAACGCCTGGCGGCCAGCGCGGAGCTCCGCTCGGATTCGATCGTAGGCCCGTGCCCGCTCCCGCTCGGTCGAGCACACGAACGTCTCGACCGGCCGGCGTCCGCGTGGGAGCTCGCGGAGCACCGTGAAGTCGAGGTCGCCGTACTGCGAGAGGGCCAGCGTGCGCGGGATCGGCGTGGCGGTCATGTGAAGCACGTGCGGGCTTGAGTCGCCCGGGGCCTTGGCGTCCAGCGCCGCGCGCTGGCGCACGCCGAATCTGTGCTGCTCGTCGACCACCGCGACAGCCAACGACGCGAACCGAACTGGATCCTCGATCAGGGCGTGGGTGCCCACCACAAGCGACATTTCCCGGGTCTCGAGCTTCGACAGCAGATCCTCGCGTCGCCGTGCCGGGGTCGAGCCCGTCAGCAGGCCAATGGCCATCAACTCGTGAGGCAGCAGAGACTGGATGGTCCGGAAGTGCTGCTCTGCCAGCGTCTCGGTGGGAGCCATCATCGCCGCCTGCATGCCGTGCTCCACGGCCCGCAGCATCGCGTAGAGCGCGACGACCGTCTTGCCCGATCCGACCTCGCCCATCAGCAGCCGTTGCATCGGCCTGCTCGAGGAGATGTCGTGGTCGATTGCCTCGAGCGCCCGCGCCTGGTCGTTTGTGAGGGGGAACGGCAGCTTCTCCGAGAGCCAACGGGCCGTGAGCGCCCGCTCCGAATCGATCACCGGTGCCGCGCTCGTATCCCGGCGCAGAGCCCGACGCCGTAACAGCGCGAGCTGCAGCAGGAGCAGCTCCTCGAACGCCAGCCTGCGGCGGGCCGCGCCGTCTCCGCTTCCGAAATGCGCGAAGGCAAGCGCCGCGGGCCGGTCGGGGAGGCGCTCGGTAGCTCGGACCGCGGCCGGGAGCGGCTCGAGCACGTTCGCGAGCCCGCCTGCGTGGCGCCGGACCAGGGCCAGCAACTCGGATGAGGTAAGCCCTTCGGTCGTTGAGTAGTGAGCAACCGAGCCGTTGCCCGCTGCCGAGCCGCCAGTCCGCGCGTGGTCCTGGACGTTGAATCGCCGCCGGGCGTTCAGGGACCCGTGCAGGACGAGTCGCGTACCTGCGGGGTAGCGACCGACGAGCCAGGGCTGGTTAAAGAACGTGGCCTTGATCCTGCCCGTCTCGTCCGCGACCGTGGCCTCGACCAGCGGGCGCATCCCCCGTCGGCGCACGGACCGCGATGTGATGCGCCTGACCTCGACCACGATCGTGGCGCTCTCCCCGGGCACGAGCTGCGTGATCGTGCGCGCCTCGCGACGGTCCCGGGGTAGGTGCTCGAGCAGGTCGCCCACGGTGTGAAGGCCGAGTGCCGCGGCGGCGCGGCTTGCCTTGGGGCCGCTCAGCTCGAGGGCTACGGCCAGGCGCGAGGGCCGCGGATAGCGGATCGCGGCGGCCTCGAGCTTCTCGTGGTCGAAGGGCTCTGAAGAGGCAAAGCCGGTGGCGGGCATGGCGGCGAGACGGATGATCGCGCGGCGACCGGTCGGCCCCGCAGCCCGACCGGGTGCCTATTCAGCGCTCAGCAGCCACCAGTAGCTCTGCTGGCCGCCGTTTGAGAGCTCGAACTCGACCTCACCGGCGGCCAGGGCCTGGACGGTCTCATCGTCCAGCGGGACGTCGGCGCCCCTGAGACAAGTGATGAGCTCGGCGTTGTCGGCGAGCTGTTCGAGCACTCCGCGAAGGGTTTCCCTGGGGTTGCCCCAGGCCACGATCTCCTCCTCGACGAAACCCACCGCCTCGCCCTCCCGGAAGCGACCGTGAGCGTCGTCGCGGGCGGCGGGAGCCACTGCTCCGGTCCGGATGCGCTCGAGCGTGTCGATCATGGCCGTCGCGTTCTGCTCCGCGGTGCGAGCGGAATCCAGGCTGACGGCCGCCGCCAGACCAGCCTGCTGTGAGCGGGAGCGGACGACCCGCACGGTCTTGTCCGACAGCTCGGCGGCCCGCTCCGCGGCCAGCACCACGTTGGGGCTGTTGGCCAGCACCACCACCTGCTCCGCCTCTGCCGCGTGTATCGCCGCCAGCAAGTCGTAGATCGAGGGGTGGCCACGTCGAGATGGGAGACCGATCCCGACTCCGTGAACAGCGCCGTGGCTGCATTGGGATGGTCGGTATGAACGTGAACCTTGAGGGTTGCCGAGTCGCCCACCACCAGCACCGAGTCGCCCAGCTGCTCGAGCGCGTGCAGGTAGCGGCGGGGCTGGAGCCCTGAGCCGGTCACGGCGAAGTTCGTGCAGTACCGGTACGTGCTCGAGGAATGCTGGGGATGGGTGACGCGCGCCGCCTGCTGATGCGCGAGCGGCGGCGGCTCGGATCCCCGGAGCGCACCGATGATTCCGGCCAGGATCACGGTCAAGCCGTAGCCTCCCGCGTCGACCACGCCCGCCTCGCGCAGCACCGGCAGCAGGTCGGGCCCGCGATCGACCGACTCCTTGCCGACCTCGAGCGCCCGCTCGACGACCTGGGCGATGACCGCGTTCTGCTCGGTGGCGGTGGCATCCTCGGATAGCCGCCCGTCCCGCATGTGGGCGACCTCGGACGCCAGGCGGGCGGCCATCTCCCGCACCACGGTGAGGATCGTGCCCTCGGCCGGCTCGCGCACCGAGCCGTAGGCCTGGTCGGCGGCCCGCGCCATCGCGGCCACGATCAGGACGGGGTCCACGAGCTCTCCGGGGCGGCTCGCCAGCTCCTCCGCCGCTCCGCGGATCAGCTGCGAGAGGATGACTCCGGAGTTGCCGCGGGCGCCGAGCAGCGCCGCTCGTGCCACCGACGCCACGATCTCGTCGCGGCCGATGTCGTCGATCGTCCGGTCCTGACAGGCGCTCTCGAGGCGGTCAAGCTCTTGCACGACGGAGCGCAGCGTGAGCACCATGTTGTCGCCGGTGTCTCCGTCCGCGACCGGGAACACGTTGAGGTCGTTGACCTCCTGCCGCCGTGCCTCCAGCGCGGCGAGTGCGGCCTCGACCACCGCGCGGAAGCGGACGATGCTGGGATCGGACACGTAACCGCGGCTAGCGGCCTCGGCGGACACTAGCGGGCTTTGGTTACCTTGCCGGCCTTCAGGCACCGAGTGCAAACGTACACGCGTCGCGGCGTCCCGCCGTCATCGATGCGCACGCGTTGTAGGTTGGGCTCGAACCGGCGTTTGGTCGCGACCATCGAGTGGCTGCGGCTGTGTCCGAATGCGGGGCCCTTTGAGCACACGTGACAGACCTTCGGCATGGGCGCGAGTATATAAAGGCGCTTAGAGCCCGACCTGGAGGCACTCAGAGCCCCAGCTTCCGCTTGATCGCCAACGCGGCGAGCGCAGCCTCTGCCGCCGAGCGCCCGGTGTCGCGCTTGGAGCCGCCGGTCACGCGTTCGAGCGCCTGGTCCATCGTGTCCACCGTCAGGACGCCGAACCCGCAGGGGACCCCAGTATCGAGCTGGACCTGCTCGATTCCCCGCGCTGCCTCGCCGCACACGTACTGATAGTGGTCAGTCTCGCCCCGGATCACCGCGCCGAGACAGACGACCGCCGCACAAGCCTGCCCGCGAGCTCCTCGTAGAACCGCGCCACGCACAGCGCGACCCTTACGTCGTTACTCACTCTCGCGCTCGCGCTCCTCGCGGAGCATCTCCTCGTCGAGCGCCAGCCCCTGGTGGTGCAGCGTGTGGCCGAGCCGCTCGCGCTTGGCGCGGAGATACGCCTCGTTGTGAGGATTGGGCAGATGCTGAATCGGGATCTGGTCGGTGACCGACAGGCCGTAGCCCGACATGCCCGAGATCTTCTTCGGGTTGTTGGTCAGGATGCGGATGCTCGACAGCCCCAGGTCGGAAAGGATCTGGGCCCCGATGCCGTAGTCGCGCAGGTCCGCCGGCAATCCGAGACGGAGGTTGGCGTCGACGGTGTCGAGCCCTTCCTCCTGAAGCTTGTACGCGCGCAGCTTGTTGAGCAAGCCGATGCCGCGGCCCTCCTGGGACAAGTAGAGGAGCACGCCCATACCCTCGCGCTCGATCATGGCCAGCGCCGACTCGAGCTGCTCACCGCAGTCGCATCGCAGCGAGTGAAAGACGTCGCCGGTGAGGCACTCCGAGTGCACGCGCACGAGCACGTCCGGCTTGCCCGCGACCTCGCCCTTGACAAGCGCGACGTGGTGCTTGTTGTCCACCAGCGACCGGTAGCCGACGGCCACGAAGTCTCCAAAAGCCGTCGGTAGCGTTGTCGACACCACCCGCTCGATGAGGTTGTCGTGGCGGCGGCGGTAGGCCACCAGGTCGGCGACGGTGACCATCTTGAGACCGTGTCGCTCGCAGTAGTCGATCAGGTCTCCCACGCGGGCCATGGTCCCGTCGTCGTTCATGATCTCGCAGATCACTCCGGCCGGGGTGAGCCCGGCCAGCCGCGTCAGGTCGACCGCAGCCTCGGTCTGGCCGACGCGCTCCAGGACTCCCCCGGCTCGCGCTTTCAACGGGAACACATGACCGGGCTGGACGAGGTCCCGCGGCGCCGACTCGGGGTCGATCGCGACCTGGATGGTCCGTGCCCTATCAGGGGCGGAGATGCCGGTGGTGACTCCGTCCCGAGCCTCGATCGAGACCGTGAACGCCGTCTCGAAAGCTGATTCGTTCTTGGCCGCCATCAGGTCCAGCCCCAGCTCGTCACACCGCTCCGGGGTAAGCGCGAGGCAGATCAGCCCTCGCCCCTCCTTGGTCATGAAGTTGATCGCCTCTGGGGTCACGAACTGGGCGGCGATCGTCAGGTCACCCTCGTTCTCCCGACTCTCGTCGTCCACCACGACCACCATCCGCCCGCGGCGGATGTCCTCGATCGCCTCCTCGATGGTCGCGAAGGGGATCCGCGTGGATGTCATCTGTTGATCAGCCTCTCCACGTATTTCGCCAGCACGTCGACCTCCAAGTTCACCTGGGTCCCGGGCTGCGCTTCGCGCAGATTCGTGCGAGCGAGCGTCTCGGGTATGAGAGAGACGGTAAACGATCGCTCGCCGCACTCGGTGACGGTCAGCGACACGCCGTCCACCGCGATCGACCCCTTCGCCACTACGTAGCGCAGCAGCTGTTGGCCGGCGTCCGCCAGTGATGTACGGGACAGCGTCTCGTTCATCACCTCGGCCGTGAACGAGTCGCCGTCGACCTCGCTCGCCGTCAGGCAGACGCCGTTTACGGCGATCGAGTCTCCTTGCTGTAGCTCGCCCGCGAGCGCGCTGGAGACCGTCAGACGGACGCCGTCGTCCGAGGACTTCTCCCGCGCGACCGTGCCCAGGCTCTGTATCAAGCCGGTGAAGATCACCACTCCTTGAGCCGGGCGGAGATCAGCACGTCCTCTCCGACTTGCTCGCACTCGAGCCCCGTCGCCTGGACGGCATCCGCGATCGTCTCCATTCCCTCGCCCTCCAGCGCCGCCCGCGCCGTGCGCCCGCCGAGGACGATGGGCGCCAGGAACAGTCGCAGCTCATCGATCTCGTGCGCGTCGAGAAACGCTCCGGCGAGGTGAGGGCCGCCCTCCAGCAGGATCGAGCTGACGCCCATCACCCCGAGCTGCGCGAGCGCGGAGCGGACGCGGGCCGGCTCGTTCTCGCCGGTCGCCACCAGCACCTCGGCGCCGTGGGTCTCGAGCGCGTCGGTGGCCGCTCTGGGCGCGGCCCGGGACACGACCACGGTCAGCGGCACCCGCGCCGCGTCGCGGACCAGCTTGGAGTCGGTTCCCAGACGGGCCAGCGCATCGAACACTACGCGGCGAGGTTGTCGGTGCACGCCCTTGACCCGGGCGGTCAACTGGGGATCGTCGGCCAACGCGGTACCGATCCCTACGGCCACCGCATCGCATTCGGCTCGCCAGTGATGCGCCCGGAAGCGGCTGGCCTCGCTCGAGATCCATTTCGAGTCGCCGCGCTGCGTGGCCACCTTCCCGTCCAGCGTCATCGCCGCCTTGAACAGCACCCACGGTCGCCCGGTTCTGGCCCACTTGCGAAACGGCTGGTTGAGCAGCCGGGCCCTGGCCGCCAGGTGCCCATCGGCGAGGATCACCTCGATTCCCTCGTCGCGCAGAATTCCCAGGCCCCGGCCCGAGGCGTGCTCGCTCGGGTCGTCGGAGCCCACCACCACGCGCCTGATCCCGGCCTCCAGGATCGCATCCGTGCAGGGAGGCGTCTTACCGCGATGGCAGCAAGGCTCGAGCGACACGTACAGCGTGGCGTCGTCGAGCTCGCGCCCCGCGGCGCCACGGATCACCTCCACCTCGGCATGTGGAGCGCCGAACGCGCCGTGGTAGCCCTCGGCGATCGTCTCCCCGTCGGCGGCGATCACGGCTCCCACGAGCGGATTCGGGCTGACCCTGCCCCGCCCCTGCTCGGCTAGCTCGATGGCCCGGGCGAGGTGCCGTTCGTCGATCGAGGTCTTGAGCGCCATGGTCCCTTTCAGCTTAAGCCTAGGAGCACGTACCGCCCGTAAGCCGGTACACGCTCATCTGTGACCGCGAGTATCCCGCTACCGTTCCCGCCGTACGCAGACCGCTGCCCTGGACCATGCTGCTGCGCGTTCGATGACAGACCCGCTGACCTCGGTCGATACACAGCCACAGGCGCGCGCCGGAACCGAGTCGCTGAACGGGCGGCCGGAGGCGCTGTCCAACAAGAGCTTTGCCGCCGGCGCCCGCATCCTGTCGATCGGCATCGCCTCCACGGGGATCTTCACGTTCCTGTATCTGGCGACGGCCAGCCACGTGCTCGACCCGGCCTCCTACAGCCGGATCTCGCTCTGCTGGGCGGTCATGTTCGTGATCCTGTCGGTGATCTACCGGCCGATCGAGCAGCTGCTCTCCCGGATGACCGGATCCAGCAGGGAGTGTTCGACGGCTCGGCCGCGTTGTACTGGATCCTTGTAATCGGGGTCCTGGCGTACGCGGCCAGCTACTTCGCCCGGGGTTGGCTGGCGGGACACCAGCGGTTCGAGCTGTACGGAGGCTTGGTGTTCCTGGAGTCGACCTCGCGCTATCTGTTCGCGCTGGCCGTGGCGGTCGGGATCGCCAGCGGCCAGGGGGCCGTCGGGCTGGGGATGGCGGTGGCGCCGTTCGCGTCGTTGTGCGTGATCCCATTTGCGTTCTCGCGCATTCGCGTGAGTGCTCCAGCCGGCATGCCGGCCGCCGACGCCGCCCGCGAGGGGCCGGCTCACGCCCAGCTGGAGGAAGCCGCCACCGACATCACGCTGCGTCACGGGACGGCATTCGCGGTCTCCGTCGTGGGAATCATGCTCGCCGAGCAGACCTTGATGAACGCCGGGGTCCTGATCGTCGCCGCCAAGTCCGGCGGGGTCAGCGTCACCGTGGGACTGACCGGCTTCGTGTTCAACGTGCTGTTGATCGTGCGCGCTCCGCTACAGCTGTTTCAGGCCATACAGACCTCGATCCTCCCCCACCTGGCCGGACTTGAGGCCCACGAGAGCGCGGACGAGTTCCGCCGCGCGATCCGCATCACGATCCGGGCCATCGCCGTTTTCGCCGGAGCGGTGGCACTCGGGCTGCTGACGATCGGTCCGGCGGTGATGACTGCCTTTCTGGGCAACAAGGGCTTTCACTACGGCCGGGTTGGCCTGGCGCTCGTAGGCATCGGGATGGGCCTTCACCTCGTCGCCGGCACGCTGAACCAAGCGGCGCTGGCGCGGGGGCGTGCCGCCTGGGCCGCGCTCGGCTGGCTGATCGCCGCCGGGCTGTTCGTGGCGTTCGTGGCGGCTCCCACGATCAGCAACGAGGTCACACGGGTCGAGGTCGGCTACTTCCTGGCCGCTGCCGTGCTCTGCGGGCTGCTCACCGCCGTCTACGCCCGCGGCCCAGCCGCCGGACAGGCCAAGTACGCCTAACCCCCTGAGGCCAGGCTCTTACAGGTTGAGTCGTTGGCGGCCGCGGAGCGGAGCTGCGAGTTGTTGGCCGGCGTGACCGAGGACATGTGCGTCAATGAATTTCGGACATCCGTCTGGACCTTGTTGGCCGCGGCGTTGAATGCGCTCTTGCTGGTGGTAGGAATGGCACGGGCGTCTGACTGGGCCCGCGACAGACTGTTCTCCGCCCCGGTGAAGGTGCCAACGAGCGTCGAGGCGACCGACTTGCCGCCCGAGACCGACGGCGTCCCAGCCGCGGAGAGCTGATGTGCGGCGTGGCCGGTGGCGTTCGCGACCGTCCCCACGAACGCCACGTAGTCGGACTTCGTCTGTGGGAGCGACGTAGTGGCCGAGAGCGACTGAAGCCTCGCTCCGGCGCCTACGATGGCGTTCTTCCAGGTCGCCGCCGCGGTGCACACGGACCTCACGTACGAAGCGGCCGTGACTCCGGAGGAGCCTCCGCAGGCCGCGAGGGCCGCCACCGACGTGCAGAGGGCGACCACCTGAAGGATCCTTTTCACAGCGCCTCGGCCAGCTCAGCAATCTCAACGTAAGCGGCCGCCGGGTCGGGCGAGCCGAACACCGCGGAGCCGGTGACCAGTACCGCCGCGCCCGCCTCCACGCAGGCCTTGACCGTCTCCTGGTGCACGCCGCCGTCGACCTCGAGCGCCACGCGATCCGGGAGCGCCCCCCGCATCCGGGTGAGCTTCTCGAGCGCCGCCGGGATCAGCTCCTGCGCTCCCCAGCCGGGGTTGACGCTCATGCACAGAGCCAGGTCGAGCACGTCGTGGGCGACCTCGTCGAGGCTAGCCGCGGGAGTCCCAGGGCAGACGGCGGCGCCGGCGCTGCACCCAGCTTCCCTGATCGCGTCCAGCACGTAGTGGAGCTGCGCCGTGGCTTCGAAGTGCACCGTGATGTTGTCCGCCCCGGCGCTCGCGATGTCGCGCACGTGGCGCTCGGGCTGCTCGATCATCAGGTGAGCGTCGACGACGCCCCCGGCGTCGTGAACTCGATCCGCGACGGCCTCAACGATCACCGCTCCGAACGTGATGGGCGGGACGAAATGGCCGTCCATCACGTCGACATGGATCACCCTCGCGCCGGCCGCCAGCACCTCGTCCACCTGCGAGCCCAGCCTTGAGAAATCAGCTGAGAGAATCGACGGCGCCACGCGGCGCTCGTGCAATACCTCCGTCCCGGCCACCGCCCCTAGACCGCCTTCAGCATGCTGCCCTGGCAGTGGTTGCAGGCGGTGACGGACGTGCTCGACATGCGCACGATTGTCGAATGCTCGCCGCAGTTGGGGCAAACGGACACCAGCTCGAACCGCTGAAGGCAGTACACGCAGCGGTATCGGCCCGGCGCGGCCGTGGGGCGAAGCCAGGGCTCGCCGCAGTGCGGACACTCCATCCCCAGCTTGCTGTCGAGCTCGCTCACAACCACCTCAGCTTAAAGGTCGAGGCGGCGCAGCCTGGCGATGAAGAAACCGTCGGTCTGGTCGCGGTGCGGCAGCAGCTGGACGCGCTCTTCCAGCTCGAAGCCATCGTCCTGGTCCAGGAACCGATCGATCACCCCCTGGCCCTCGGCGTCGGAGATCGTGCACACCGAGTAGACGAGAACGCCACCCGCTGCAGTCGCGGCCGCGCCGGCACGCAGGATCCGCAGCTGGATCTCCGCAAGCTCGGCGATCGACCGAGGGCTTGCCCGCCAGCGGACGTCGGGCCGCGATTGCAGGGTCCCAAGGCCCGAGCACGGCGGATCGACCAGCACCCGGTCGAATGTGGGGCTCGAGGAGATCTCGGCGGCGTCCGCCACCTCCACCCGGACGCCCGTCGCACGCATGCGCTGACATGTTTGCGCAAGTGCCCGCGCCCGTCCCGGATGGCGCTCGACGGCGACGATCTCGCCGCTGCCATCTTGCAGCGCGGCCATGTGCGTCGTCTTGCCTCCGGGCGCGGCGCACAGATCAAGGACGCGGTCCCCTGCCCTGGGCGCAAGCATCCGTGCCACCCGCATCGATCCGGTCGACTGCGCCATCACCGCGCCCCCCGTCCAAAGCTCTGAGGACCACACGTCGAACGGGCCTTCGAGCACCAGGGCCTCGGGCAGTCCGGAAACGGGCCGCGCATGCACCGGCAGGCGCGTGGTGACAGCGTCGGCGCTGCTTAGGAGCGTGTTCACCCGCAGCGCCGACTCGGCCGGGTCATTGATCCGCTCAAGCAGCGCTCGAGCCTCGTCGCCTCCGAGCTCGCGCCACCACTTCTCGGCCAGCCAGGTGGGCACGGAGTGAATGGTCGCGGCCCGATCCGGGGTGGAGTCGTCGAGCCGCTCGAGGATTGCCGGACCCTCGCGCACCGCCCGCCTCAGGACCGCGTTGACCAGCCGCGCTCCACCTGCCCCGCCTACCTTCGCCAGTTCGACGCTCTCGTTGACCGTGGCATGCTCGGCCACTCCATCCAGAAACAGAAGCTGGAACAGGCCCGCCCGCAGGGCGGCTAGCACTGGCGGGGCGAGCTTGCGCACATCTCGCTCGGCCAGCCGCTCGACGACGTGATCAAGCGTCGCTCGCCGCTGGACCGTCCCGTAGGCGATCCGCATCGCCAACGCCCTGTCGCGAGGGGACAGTGAGCCGCGGCCGGCCTCCGCCGCGAGCGCCCGGTCGGCGTAGGCGCCGCGCTCGAAAACACGGCGAACCACCTGGAACGCACATGCTCGGGCGGGGCTTACGTGAACTGCCGCGGCGGTCACCTCCGCAGCCCCCGAAGGTAGTCCTCGCCGGACATCGGCCTGCGCCCCGGGGGCTGGACGGCGAGCAGCTCGAGCGCTCCGTCGGCGCAGCCGAGCACCGGCCGGCGGCCGTCGAGTGACACGACGCCCGCGGGAGGGCCGTCGTCAACCGCCCGTGCTTCGCGCACCCCGAGCAGGCTCTCGTCCGCGAGCTCGACAAGAGCCCCGATGTGCGGCGTCAGCGCGCGCACCACCCGCTCCACCGCCGCGGCCGGCTGCGAGGGGTCCAGCCGCCGATCGGCGGCGCTGATCTTCTCCGCGTACGTCGCTAGGGAGTCGTCCTGCTCGACGCTCGGCGGAAACTCATCCAGCGTCCGCACCAGCATTTCGCCGCCCAGTCGCTCGAGCCGGACGGCGAGTGTGCCGTAGGTGTCGCCAGGGTCGATCGGCTCGGTCTCTTGCAGGTAAACGGGGCCGCTGTCCAGCCCCTCGGTGACCCGCATGATCGACACGCCGGTGAGCTCATCGCCGGCCATGATCGCCCGCTCGATCGGAGCGGCGCCGCGCCACCGCGGCAGCAGGGAGGGGTGCACGTTGAGCATCCGGTAGTCCGACAGCAGCGGCTCCTTGATCAGCGCCCCAAACGCGCACACGCACACCGCCTCCGGTCGCCGCCGGGCGATCTGTGCCCTAGCCTGCTCCTCGTTGACGGACGGCGGCTGGAGGAGCTCGATGCCCAGCCGGCGGGCTGCTTCGGCCACCGGCGGCGGGCTGACCCTGCGGCCGCGGCCTCGCGGGCGATCGGGTCGGGTGACGACGAGTAGGGGCGCGTGGTCGCTCCCAGCCAGTCGCTCGAGCACGGCTACCGCAAAATCGGAGGTGCCGAGGAAGACCGTCCGCACGCGCGGGGGGCGGCTACGCGGCCGCTTGAGCCTCGCGCAGCGCCCGCATCGCGTCCTTGCGCTGCTCGCGCGTGGTGCGATCGAGGATCAGCACCCCGTCCAGGTGATCGATCTCGTGCTGGATCACGCGGGCCTCGAGCCCCGTGGCCTCGACAACCACCTCGTCGCCAGTCTCATCGCGGCCGCGAACCCTGACGTGCAGCGGCCGCTCCACCTCGACGAGCACCCCTGGAAGGCTCAGGCATCCCTCCTCGGCGCCCTCCTGCACCTCGCCGGCCCACTCGACCTCTGGGTTCACGAGCGCGGCCACGTCAGACTCCGGCTGGACGCGATAGACCAACAGTCGATGGAGGACCCCGAGCTGGGTTGCTGCCAGGCCGACGCCCAGCGCGTCGTTCATGATCTCCCCCATCCGCGCCACCTCCTCGCGCAGGGCGTCGTCGAAGCGGTCTATGGGCCGGGCTCGAGTGCGCAGGACAGGATCTCCCCACTTCCGCACACGAGCCAGCGCCGCCGCGCGGCGTGCCGCGGTCTCGGGATCACGCTTCTCCTCCTGCTCCTCTTGGGCTTCGATTGTCTGCTCGTCGGCCATCGATCAAGGAGTTTAGGCGCGGCTTCTAAACAGGATCGACGTCGACGCTGACGCTCACTGCCGATCCGCGGCGCTCTCGTGCCAGCGACTGCACCGCCTGCCCGATCTCCTCGATCGCCGCGGCACGAGCTCGCGCCTTGACCACCACCTGACTGCGCGCGCGTCCTCGCAACGCGAACAGCGGAGCGGGGCCCAGGACGTCGGACTCGGGCGGCGCGATTCGCTCCCGCAGAGCGCTCGCGGCGGCCTGCGCATCGGCCGCCGCGGGCGCGGAGAACACCACCCGGATCAAGGAGGAGAAGGGCGGATACCCGAGCACCTCCCTTCGCCGGAGCTCTCCGGCCAGAAAGCCGTCGGCATCATGGCCGGCGGCGAACACGATCGAGCGGGCGTCGGGGGCGAGCGTCTGTACAAGGACCCGGCCGCCGCCATGGCCCCGGCCCGCGCGGCCGGCGAGCTGGGTGATGAGCGAGAACGTCCGCTCCTCGGCACGGAAGTCCGGGAACCGAAGCGTCTGGTCGGCGTCGAGCACGATCCCCAGCGTCACGTCGGCGAAATCGTGCCCCTTGGCCACCATCTGCGTGCCGATCAGCAGCCCCGCGGGAGCGGACGAGAACAGCTCGAGCGTGCTAGCGCGCCGGTCGAGGCCAGCGGAGTCCGCATCCAACCGCAGCACGGGGAAATCGCGATCGCCGATCGCTTCTCGCAACTCGTGCTCGATCCGCTCTGTGCCCGCTCCGTGCCTGGCCACCGTGCTCGAGCCGCAGGCGCCACAGACCGAGGGCGAGGTCTCGCGGTGCCCGCAGTGGTGGCAGGCGACGAAGCCCGGAGCGTCACCCACCCGGTGCAGCACCAGCGCCACCTCGCAGTTGGGACACATCCAGACCCGTCCACAGGATCGGCAGGAAAGGAAGTTCGACCAGCCGCGACGGTTGAGCAGGATGATCGCCTTGCCTCCGGCGCGCTCAAGCTCAGCAAGAGCGGCCCGGGTCTGAGGATGCAATGGATGATTCAGCCCGCGCATGTCGAGCAGCTCGACCGGCGGAAGCGCCCGGCAGTCGATGCGCTCGGGGAGGCGCAATTTGACCAGGTTGTGGATGCTCTCGGGCCGGGGTGTCGCGCTGCCCAGGACGAGCACCGCTCCGTGGTCCTGGGCGCGCTTAGCGGCGACAGACCTGGCGTCGTAGCGGGGGTCGCCCTCGTGCTTGTAGGAGGCTTCGTGCTCCTCGTCCACCACGATCAATCCGATGTCTTTCAGCGGCGCGAAGACGGCAGAGCGCGGGCCCACGCAGACCCGGGCCTCGCCCCGCGACAGGCGCAGCCACTCATCGCGGCGGGCAGCATCGGTCAGCCCCGAGTGCAATACGGCGATCGTCTCCCCGAAGCGGGCCGTGAACCTCCCGAGCGCTTGGGGAGTCATCGCGATCTCCGGCACCAACACGATCGCACCCCGGCCGCGGCCAAGGGCCTCGCTGACCGCCCGGAGGTAGACCTCGGTCTTGCCCGACCCCGTAACGCCATGAAGCAGAAACCTCCTCACGTGCCGCTCGCGGACCGCGGCGAGGATGGGCTCAAGCGCCGTCCGTTGAGCTTCCGTGAGCGGCGGGGGCGCGACAGGCGCGGAACCGATCCGATAGCTCTTCGCTGCCCGCCGGGGAGTGCGGTTCTTGCGGGGGCGGCGGCCCTTTCTGGCGCCGGGAGCCAGCACGAGGGCCAGGGCGCGCGCGGGCGTCGAGCAGTACTCGTCTGCCATCCACCTGGCCAGCGAGACGAGGTCGGCGGGAACCGACCCCGGCAGCACCTCCTCCGGCTCCGCGAGACGATCGAGCGGCAGCTCCGAGCGATCCACCAGCTCGACCACGACGCCCACCGTTCGGCTGCGGCCAAAAGGGATCCGGACGAGCGAGCCCACGCCAATCCCAGGCTGATCTGGGCCAAGCCGGTAGTCGAATGGGCCCCGCACAGCACGGGTCAGGGTCAATGGCTCCACACGCGCGATCAACTCCATCTTCGGCTGCCGCAGGGTAGAGTGGGGTCAGGATGACGACCGATGAGCTTGGCCCCGAGCTCACGGGAGAGCGCACTGCCCTCACCGCCGCAGAGGCCCTGAGCATCTGCGATCACATCCTCGGGGAACCCGCCCGCCGCCGCCACCTGTTCGCCTGGCTTCGTGCTCCCGGGGCGGCAGCCGACGAATGGCTGCCGGTCGATGGCTACTACCCGGGCAACAAGCTGGTCGTCGTCTGGCACGCGACGCCCGAGGCCAAGGACCGCATCTACTCCGAGCTGGTACCGGCGCACGGGTTCAGGCTGCTCGAGCTCACGCCACGGGCGCTCGGCCGCGACCCCAGGGAGGCGGAGGCGCGGCTCCGGGCGCGGATCGACGAGCTGGGTCCGGCGCCGCCGCGAGCTCGGGAGGCGCAGCCCCGGGAGAGCGCGGTGGCCAAGGCGGTCTCATCGCTCGCACCCCAGCCGCACGAGGGTCGAACGGCGGCCGCCGCCCCAACCGTCGAAGTCGCCCCACTCGGAGCCGGATTCGGCGCCGTCCTGGGAGTGATCCTTCTAGCCATCCTGCTGGCCGAGGTCTACCTCGGCGTCGCGGTCGTGGGGTTTGGCCACGGACAGCCGCTGCTGGCCATCGCGTTCGCGCTTGACGCCGGCGCCCGTGCACTGGGCACGACCGCTGCCGGGCACGCAGGGTTGCGCGACTGGACCTGGTTGTGCGCCCTCGGCGGCAGCCCGTTGGTGGCTACGTTCGCCTCCTACCAGCGTCAAGGGGCGGTAGCTGTCGAGCCCGTGCCGCTGGCCGGCGTGATCTCGCTTCTGGCGATGGCCATGGCGGCGCTAGGCGGGCTCGTGGCCCTCGCCAGCGGCTGACATCCTTCGATATCCAATGCAGGAGATCGTGTTCTTCCGCGGCCACCCATCGTGGCGGTCGGCCCTCGACTTCCACGCCAAGGGCTTCGCCGTGGCGGTGATCGCCGGAGCCCTGGCCGGCGCGGTGACCGCCATCGCCTCGGGCCACGTGATGGCCGAATGGATCATCGTGGTGGTGCTGGTGATACTGGCGGGCGTGCTGCTCGCGGGCCTGATCAGCCGCACCCGCACGACGTACATGATCACCAGCGAGCGGCTCACGATTCACAGAGGCCTCTTGTCCCGCGACACACGCCAGACCCGTCTCGATCGCGTGCAGAACGTGAACGCCCGTCAGTCGATGCTCGAGCGGTTACTGGGGGTCGGGACCGTTGACTTCGACACCGCGGGCGGCGCCGGATACGACTTCACCTTTCAGGGGATTTCCAACCCTCGGGAAATCGTGCGCACGGTGGACCGTGCGCTCAGAGCCCGGTCAGCCCCCGACAGCGGCCCCTAGGCTTCGACGGCAGCGGCCCCCAGGCCGGCGGACGCGCGAAGCTCGCTGGCCTTGTCCGTCCGCTCCCACGTGAAATCGTGGTCCTCGCGGCCGAAGTGACCATAGGCCGCGGTCTTCTGGAAGATCGGGCGGTGAAGGCGCAGGTACTGACGGAACGCGCCGGGGCGCAGGTCGAAGTTTGATGATATGAGCTCCAGGATCCGCGAGCGGCTGACCTTCTCCGTACCGAACGTCTCCACCATGACGGACACCGGGTGGGCGACGCCGATCGCGTACGCGACCTGCACCTCGCAGCGATCCGCCAAGCCGGCCGCGACCACGTTCTTGGCCACGTAGCGGGCTGCGTAGGCCGCCGAACGGTCGACCTTGGAGGGGTCCTTGCCGCTGAAGGCGCCGCCACCGTGCCGAGCCATGCCGCCGTAGGTGTCGACGATTATCTTCCGCCCCGTCAGGCCGCAGTCGCCCATGGGGCCGCCGATCACGAACCGTCCCGTGGGGTTCACGAGGACGTTCCTGTGCAGCTTGCGCGGGTCGAACAGCTCAGGATCCTCACGCAGTACCGGCTCGATGACGTGCTCCCAGAGGTCGTCCTTCAGCAGCGACTCGGCGCCGTCCCGGTGCTGGGTGGAGATCAACAGCTTCTCGATCTCGACAGGTCGGCCGTCAACGTAACGGACCGTCACCTGAGTCTTCCCGTCGGGGCGCAGGTAGGGAATGATCTCCGCCTTGCGCACATCCGCCAGGCGCTTGGCCAGCTTGTGCGCCATCAGAATCGGGAGCGGCATCAACTCATCGGTCTCGTTGGTGGCGTAGCCGAACATCATCCCCTGGTCGCCGGCGCCGGCCAGGTCGAGCTCGTCGTCATCGCCGGGGTCGGTGCGAGCCTCATACGCCTTGTCGACTCCCTGGGCGATGTCCGGCGACTGCTTGTCGATGGCGTTGATGACAGCGCACGTGTTGCAGTCGAAGCCGTATAGGGCGTCGGTGTAGCCGATCCGCTTGATCGTCTCGCGCGCGATTTCCTGGATGTCGACGTACGTCTCGGTCGTTATTTCACCGGATACGACCACCAAACCGGTGTTCACCAAGGTCTCGCACGCCACCCGACCGGTGGGGTCGTCGCGCATCACGGCGTCGAGTACCCCATCGGAGATCTGGTCGGCGATCTTGTCCGGGTGCCCCTCGGTGACGGACTCTGACGTGAACAGGAAATCGTTGTCGGAAAGCGTGGTCATGAGATCTGGAGAAACAGCTCCGCGGTCGAATCGGCCTCCCCCCTCGTCGAGGTCAGACCCACCGCCCGAACCCTCTCGAGGTCCGGCCGCAGCAATCGATATCGAGAGCCGCGGAACAGTCCGGTCTGCTCAGCGAGGCTGAGGAGCTGGTTGAAGTCGAGAAAGACTAGCGAGGACACCTGCTGGGGGCGAGAACCGAGCGCCGCCGAGTACGAAGGTTGATCCGCCAGCGCCCGGGTGTGCGACGCCACCGCACCGATCCCGTTGAGGCTGGTGGAGATGACGACCAGGCCACGGAACACCGCGTAGTCAAGCTCCAGACCCGGCGCCAGCGACAGCTGATGTGCGGTGACACCATCGGTCAGATGGTCGGAGAATTGAGGCACCTGGCCCGAGCCGGAGGAGGGCGCCGGGAACAGCTGCGACAACGGTACCTCCAGGTTCGCGAGCTGGGTTGCGGTCGCGCTCTCATGAGCCGTCCGGGTGACGATGATGAGCGGCGGCGAGCCTGAGCTGCCCTTGCGACGCGAAGTGGTGGCAGGTCCGATCGCGACCGCCGTCTCGCCGTGAAAAAGGGACACGATGCCCTTGACGTTGACCCCCTGCGATTGAAGCGCCGAGCCCAGCCGGCTCAGCAGCGGGCCGAGGCCTCTGACGACACCTCCGGTGGCGCCCGCCTGAAGCATGTGGGAGGCGATCCGGTCCAGGCCCGTGACATCGAGCAGCAGCATCGACCCCGACGGCATCACCTTGTCCAGTGTCGGCGTGAACTGCGCGGTGCGCGGACCCGAGGCCGGCTGGAGGTTGGGATCGAGCGTGCTGTGTACCCGCAAGTTCGCTCCACCGGCGGCTGCCGACACCGATAGCGTGACTCCCGTCAGCGTCGGCTGGTAGAGGAGGGCCCCGACGGCCGCGACCATGCCCCCCTGCGGCACCAACAGCCGGCGCACTCCGGCCGGCGAGGCGTAGGCATCGAGAACGCGATCCGCCGGCTCCCCGGCGGCCGCCCGCTGATAGGCGCCGTTGGCCGACAGCGGCTGCAGCCGGCCGGCGGCCGCGTCGATCGCCGAGCGGACGCTGGCCGGCTGGCCGAGCACCATGTAGTGCCTGACGAACGCCAGCTCGGTCCCGGTCCGGTAGCGGTATAGGCCGGTGCCCTCATACACGCCAGCCGATGTCGCACCGGCGCCGGCGATGAACGACCGGGCCTTGGCTGGTTTACGGACATCGAGCACGATCAGCGAACCAGCGGTCGAGCTCTGGGTATTGAGCAGCGCCAGCGCGGCCTCATTGCCGAGCCATGGACGGATGTCCCGCTGAAAGTTGACGCGGGTCCCGCCGGCGGCGACCGCCCCCAGTCGCCCGGTTAGCTGGCCGCTGAACAGCGCGAAGTCCGGGAGCTTCGCCGCCCTCTGGAGCGCCTGCTTCACCGCCTGGCGATCGGGATCCGTCGAGAGATGAATGTAGGCGAGTGCGTCATCGGGCACGACCGAAGCGGCCCCCGTGGCCGGCGCCCCTTCTCTCGAGGTGATCACGACAGCTACCGCCGCCGCGACGACCGCAAAGAAGACTGCCACGGCCAACAGGAGCATGCGAACGCGACCCGGTCGCAATGTGGAGGGCGCCGACACGCCCAGGACTAAATCACGCCACCGCGGCCCTCGCGCCAGAGCGACGGCGCTGGCGCCGTTCGACGAAGTCGATCAGCAGCGGGATGCCCTCCAGGCGGTAGCGCTCTCGCAGTCGGTTCTCGAGGTAGTAGGCGTAGTCGCGCGTGACGCGACTACGCGAGTTGACCTGCACGGAGAACCGGGGAGGGCGCTCCCCGGTTTGGGTCATGAACAGAAGCTTGAGACGGTGGCCGCGGCGAGCGGGAGGCTGCCGAGCGGTGACCACCTCCGAAAGAAACCGGTTCAGCTGCGGCGTGGGGATCCGGCCGCTGCGGCGCTCCGCCAGCGCCACGGCCTCCACCAGCAGGCGCTCTACGTTGCGGCCTGTCTTGGCGCTCGCGGTCAGGGCCCGGGGCCGCAACCGGAGCTTTGAGTTGATTCGGGCCCGCTCGTGGTCCAGGTCGACGTCCTGGGCCAGATCCCACTTGTTGAGCACCAGCGCCGTGGCGCAGCCGCTACGCATGGCCAGCTCCGCGACTCGCAGATCCTGGGCCGTTACTCCGTCGGTGGCGTCGCACACGACCAGGGCCACGTCTGCGCGCTCCGCAGCACGCTGCGAGCGAAGCGTCGTGTAGTACTCGAGCGACTCGGAGACTTTCGACTGGCGCCGCAGCCCGGCTGTGTCGATCAACTGAAGCGTTCGCCCTTCGAAGGAGAGCGTGGAGTCGATGGCGTCTCGGGTCGTCCCTGGCAGGGGCGAGACGATGACCCGCGCGTCGCCCAGGAACCGGTTGACGAGCGAGGACTTGCCGACATTCGGACGGCCGATCACCGCCAGCCGGATCACCTGCTCGTCCTCCTTCGTCTGGGCCTCCTGAGGACCGAGCTCGACGACCCGGTCGAGCAGGTCACCGGTCCCCAGCCCCTGCGCGGCCGACACGGCGATCGGCTCCCCCAGCCCGAGCGCGTTAAATTCCGCGACCAGCGGCGCGTCGGTCTGGGTGTCCACCTTGTTCGCGGCCACCACGACGGGGACATCGGCGCGCCGCAGGAGGTCGGCCAGCTCGTGGTCGCCGGGCCGAAGACCCGCCTTGGCGTCTACGACTAGGACGGCGACGTCGGCATCTAGCAGCGCGGCACGCGCCTGTTCCTGGATCTGTCGGGCCAACTGGTCACGGTCTGTCAAGTCGACGCCGCCCGTATCGATGAGCGTCAGGTCGCGGCCGTTCCAGTCGGTCGGCACCTCCTTGCGATCGCGCGTAACGCCCGGGCGCTCGTGCACGACGGCGTCGCGCGAGGAGGCGAGCCGGTTGACCAGCGACGACTTCCCGACGTTGGGATAGCCCAGCACGGCGATTTTCATAGTCCCTTAATAGCCTCCCGCGCCAGCTCCGCCACCCGTCGCACCACCTCGTCCAGCGTCATGTTGGTGGTATCGAGCACCACCGCTTCCGGAGCCGGCTCCAGTGGAGAATGAGCGCGCGTCCGGTCGCGCTGGTCGCGGATCGCCTGCTCGGTCAAAACCATCTCAACCGCGGCCCCGCTTTCCGCAGCCCGGCGACGAGCGCGCTCCGGTGCTGACGCCGTCAGGAACACCTTGAGCGCGGCGTCCGGCGCGACCACAGTCCCGATGTCGCGACCTTCGGCCACCCAGTCACCCTCCGAGAGCAGCCGCCGCTGCATGGCCACCATCGCTTGCCGAACAGGCGGATCGGCGGCCGCCCGCGACGCGGCCTCCGAGACCCGCGGGGCGCGGATCGACTCGGTCACGTCCTCTCCATTGAGCTCGACGCGCCCGCCTGAGAGCTCGATCCGCACCCGTGGTGCGATTTCCGCCGGGGGACGTCCGCCCCTCATCGCGGCGAGCCCCACCGAGCGGTACATGGCGCCCGAATCCAAAAACGTGAAGCCGAGCTCCTCGGCCACCGCCCTGGCCACGCTCGACTTCCCGGCCCCCGCGGGGCCGTCGATCGCGATCACCATCAGCCAGCCAACCTCGCGACGTCCTCGGCGAACCTCGGGTACGACACGTCCGCCGCTTCCATCCCCACCACCTCGACTCCCTCCGCTGACGCCAGCCCCGCGACTGCGCCCAGCAGCGCCAGCCGGTGGTCGCCGGCTGCGTCCAGGCGTCCTCCGCGAAGCCCACCTGTCCCCCGCACGACGAAGCCGTCCGGCAGCGCCTCGACATCGCCTCCGAGCGACCGCAGCCCGTCGACCACGGTCGCGATCCTGTCCGACTCCTTCACGCGCAGCTCGCCCGCGCCCGAAACGACCGTCTCGCCCTGGGCAAAGCAGCCGACCAGAGCTACCAGCGGCAGCTCGTCGATCGCAAGTGGTACCTCCTCCGCGCTGACGGCGGTGCCCTCGAGCGGCCCGTGACGGACGTCGATGTCCGCCACCGGTTCCCATTCGGAGAACGACCCCTCGGGCTCGAGCTCCGAGAGCACAATTGCGCCCATCCGCTCCAGGATCCGGATGAAGCCCACCCGCGTCCAGTTCACACCCACCCCCTCGAGCACGAGCCTCGAGCCTGAGACGAGCGCTCCTGCGGCGATCAGGAACGCTGCGGATGAGGGGTCGGCCGGAACGTCGATCGCATCGAGCTCCAGCTCGTCCGCGTTTCTGATCATGATGCGGTGCCCGCCGTTTTTGATCGTCTGCCGCGATACAGGTGCTCTGGCCCGCAGTAGCAGCCGTTCAGTGTGGTCTCGGGTGGCGACCGGCTCCAGCACCGTCGTGGCATCGGTCGTCAGCCCGGCAAGCAGCAGGCAGGACTTGACCTGGGCGCTGGCGACCGGAAGCTCGTACTCGATCCCCTGGAGCGCGGCGCCATGAATGGTGAATGGGGGAAATCTCCCGTCGCGCGCCTCGATTCCCGCCCCCATCCGGCGCAGCGGCTCCGCGATCCTGTCCACGGGACGGCGCCTGATCGACTCGTCCCCGTCGAGCGTGAAGCTGGCTCCGATCTGAAACGAGAGCCAGCCCGGAAGCAGCCGCATGAGCGTGCCGGCGTTCCCGACGTGGATTGCCCCCGTGGGCATGTTTGCGTTGCGCAGACCGCCGCCGCGCACGACCAGTTCGTCGTCGCGGGGCTCGACTACCGCGCCGAGCTGCTGGATCGCCGTCAGCGTGCTGCGCGTGTCTTGCGCATCGAGGTGGTTTCGGATCTGGACCGGCTCTGAGGCCATGGCGGCGATCAGCGCGGCGCGATGGGAGATCGACTTGTCGGACGGCGGCCGCAGCCGCCCGCGCAGCCGATACGCGGGGTCGAATCGGACGTTCATGCCCTGACCACCGGCAGCCCGAGGTCGGCGATCAGCTGCTCTGTTCGGCGCGCGCGGTCGGGCCCGGCGATCCACAGCGCGACTACGCCCTCTCGCATGTCGGGCGCCGGGTACAGGGCCAGGTCCGTGATGTTGATCCCGGCTCGGCCCAGCGCCAGCGCGATCTCGGCGATCACCCCCGGCCGGTTGGGTACCGACACCCGCAGCTCGAACAGCTCCTCCCCGGCAAGCTGCGCCTCGAGCAGGCTACGGCGATCGGCTGCGGCCGCCTCGTTCCAGCGCTCGAGCCAGCGGGTGTCCTTGTCCGACAGCGCCCGGCGGACCTCGTCCAGCTGCCCGGAAAACCGTTTCAACTCCTTGGCCAGCACGTCGGCGTTCGACATGTAGATGTCGGTCCAGATGGCGCTCGAGGCCCCAGCGACGCGCGTCGCGTCCCGAAGGCTGGGTCCGGTGGCCTCCAGCTGCTGATCGCCGGAGCGCAGTGCCGCGGCGGCGCGGGAGACGAGCACGTTGGCGAGCACGTGTGGCAGGTGGGAGACCGAGGCAAGGATCCTGTCGTGCGTGTCGGCGTCGATTGCCGCTGGGCGGGCGCCGAGCCCGTGCAGCAGGTGGTGCAGCCGTTCGTAGAGCACGCCCGAGGTGGTTTGCGAGGGCGTCAGGTACCAGGTCGCGGCGTCAAACAGGTCCGCACGCGCGTGCTCGACGCCGGAGCTCTCGGCCCCCGCCAGCGGATGTCCGCCCACGAATCTGGGGTCCGAGTGCGCGGCCACGACGGCCCGCTTGGTCGATCCCACGTCGCTGACCACACAGTCGTCGGCAGCGGCCGCCAGCACCTCGCTCACCACACCTTCGAGCGTGCCCACCGGCACCGCGACGAACGCCGCCTCGGCTCCATCGAGCGCCTCCTCGGTCGTCTGACAAGCGCGGTCGAGGGCACCACGCTCGACGGCGGCCGTCAGCGCGTCCGGGGATCGGTCCGTCCCCGACACCTCGGCGCCGAGCCGTTTCCGTGCGCCCAGCCCGATCGAGCCGCCGATCAGACCGACCCCCACGACGGCGATCCGCATTCCTTACCGACGCTACCGGACCGCGCGACGCTCTCTGACAGCGCCGGCGAGCCGATCGAGAACCTCGACCGTCGCCTCCCAGTCGATACAGCCGTCGGTGATCGATTGGCCGTAGACGAGGTCCTCTGGCGAGCCGAGCCTCTGCTGGCCGCCGACGAGGAACGACTCCGCCATCACGCCCACGATCGCGCCGTTGCCGGCCGCGACCTGACTGCACACATCCTCGGCGACCACCGGCTGACGTCGCGGGTCCTTGCCGCTGTTGTCGTGCGAGACGTCGATCACCACCCGCTCGGGCAGGCCTGCGCGCCGCAGCAGCGCCAACGCGTCATCCACGCCGTCCGGACGGTAGTTGGGCTCGCCCGAGCCGCCCCGCAGGATGATGTGGCCGTCCGGATTGCCCCGGGTGTAGAGGATCGCCGGTGTGCCGCTTTCGTCGATCCCGGCGAATGCATGAGGCGCCGCAGCCGCCCGTACGGCATCGACCGCCACCTGCACGTTGCCGTCGGTCCGGTTCTTGAACCCCACCGGCATCGACAGGCCCGAGCCCAGCTGACGGTGAATCTGGCTCTCGGTTGTGCGGGCGCCGATGGCCCCCCAGCACACGGCGTCGGAGATGTACTGGGGCGTGATCGGATCAAGGAACTCACAGCCGACGGGAAGGCGGAGGGCGAGCACGTCCAGGAGCACGCGCCGCGCCAACCGAAGCCCCCAGTTGACGTCGCCCGACCCGTCCAGGTGGGGGTCGTTGATCAGGCCCTTCCAGCCGGTCGTCGTACGCGGCTTCTCGAAGTACACCCGCATGGCCACCAGCAGCTCGCCACGCAGGGCGCTGGCCTGCTTGCTCAGACGCTGCGCGTACTCGAGCGTGGCGTCCACGTCGTGGACGCTGCAGGGGCCGACGACGACAAGCAGGCGATCGTCCGCGCCGCTGAGGACGGCATGGACGTGGGAGCGAGCCCGCAGCACCACTCGCATGTGCTCGTCGGTGAGCGGAAGTTCGTCGAACAGCGCGTCGGGCGCGATCAGCGGCACGAGCCGCTCGATACGCTGATCGCGAACCAGGTCGCCTGCTGCTTTCACTCTCACCATCGTCATCCTCTCTACGCCTTGGGAACTGTACGGAAGGGCCCCTGTCTGCCGGCGCTCGGTTCCGGGACAAGCCCGCGGATGAGCGGGCGCAGGTTTCAGACGGACCGAGCGCCTAGATAAATCGCCAGGCGTAGAAGCAGCCACAGGTGCTGGACGTAGCGAACAGGCTGTGGCTTGAGGCGCGCATCGGCTGCTGATCTTCTAGCAGAAGCGCCCGCCTACATCAATTCATTAAGCGCCGCCACGAACCGGCTGTTCTCCCGCGGCCGGCCGACCGTCACCCTCAGCGCCCCCTCGCGACCCAGCGAGGTTCCTGAGCGCACCAGGACCCCGCGTTCGCCCAGGCCCTTGACGATCGAAGCCTCGTCGGCGTCCTCCGGCAGCCGCACCCAAATGAAGTTGCCGTCGGACTCCGCCACCCACAGGCCGAGGTCGCGCACGTCCTGCTCCAGCGTCAGCCTGGCGGCAAGCGTCTCCGTCACTCGGCGCTCCACGGCATCCTGGTGGCGCAGCGCCTCCACCGCTGCAGCCTGCGCGGCGATGTTGAGGTGAAATGGCTGGCGCACCACGTCGACCGCTGCCCTGAACGAGTTCTCGCCGCACAGCGCGTATCCGACCCGGAGTGCCGCCAGCCCGTATACCTTCGAGAAGGTCCGCAGCAACACCAGGTTCGGCCAGGAGCGCAGCAGTTCGACCGAGGCGTACGGATCGCCGAGACTCAAGGAAAATTCGCAATAGGCCTCGTCGAGGACCACGCATACGTGACTCGGCACCCGCTCCAAGAACGCGGCCACCCGGTCCAACCCGATGGAGGTCGAGGTGGGGTTGTTCGGGTTGCACACCAGCACAAGCCTGGTGGCGACGGTGAGCTCCTCTGCCATCGCATCGAGGTCGTGGCGGTCGTCGGCGTCGAGCGGCACCTCGATCGCCCTAGCACCCGAAGCCGCCGCCAGGTGTGGGTACTCGCTGAATGCCGGCCAGGCGTAGACGATCTCCGCGCCGGGCTCTAGCAGGGCCTCGCCGGCCGCGAGCAGGATGTCGCACGACCCGTTGCCGAGCGCTATCCGTGCCGGCGGAATCCCGTAGCGATCCGACAGGGCTTCGCGCAGGGCGGAATAGGTCGGATCGGGATAGCGGTTGACGCCTGAAAGTACCCGCTGGACCGCGTCGAACACCTCGGGCACGGGACCGAACGGCGACTCGTTTGAGGCCAGCATCGCGATGTCCGCACCGAGGTCATAGCCAGAGGCGGTCGGGTAAACGGGGATCCGGCGGATCCGCTCGGCGAACTCAATCGGCATCTCGGCCTATTGTGCCGACTCGAGGTCGGCGCGGAGCGCGCTCGCCTCCCGCAGATATACGTGACGCGGTCGGTGCCCGTCGGGCGCGTAGTAGTGGACGAGCACGCGGATAACGCGCGGAAGCGAGCCGGGCACCGGCACTTCCTGCGCGCACAGCAGCGGCACCCGGTCGAGTCCCAGGCGGCGAGCGGCCACCGCGGGGAACTCTGCGTCAAGGTCCGGAGTAAGCGTGAAGATGATGCTCACCAGCGAGTCGGGCTCGAGGCGGTTGCGCTCCATCAGGTCCCGAACCAGCTCGTCGGTGGCGTCGAGAATCGAGTTCGCGTCGTTGCGCGCGGCGCTGTTGGCGCCGCGGAGCGCAAATACCCGCATGGCTAGCCCTGGGTCCTGACCTGGTAGACGCTCGCGCAACCGAAGTGCGTGGTGTCGATGATCATCGACCCCAGGAGCTTCGTCACGACCTCGGGCGAGTAGCAGTCCTTGACCAGGAACCGGGCTCCGGTCGATCGCACGTACGCCTGGGCGTTGGCAGCGCTCAACGACCCCAGGAACAGATCGCGCGTATTCACGATTCTGTCCACGCAGTGGGGCTCGGACCACAGGCAGCCTGCGGCGTAAGTGCGTCTCCCGGTCTCAGCGGGAACGACAACTCCCAGGTACGTCGCGCGGGCCAACACACCGCCGGGTTGC
>VAWT01000019.1 GCA_005883415.1 Actinomycetota bacterium
GATCGCGATCCACGCCACCGCGGAAACCGAGACGATCGGCCAGCCCGACAGCCACGGCTGCCTGCGCGTGACCGCGGCGGATGCCAACTGGCTCATCAAGCACGTCCCGGAGGGAACTCCGGTGACGATCACCGGCTAAGGACCTTTCGGAGTCCCGGGCTGCTCGTTTCACCCTGCCGTCCAGGGGTAGCCGCGAAATGAGACCCGAAACCGAAAGGAGCCGGACATGGCAGAGGACCTCAAAGGAAAGCGCGTGGCGTTCCTGTTCACCGAAGGCGTGGAGCAGGTCGAGCTGATCGAGCCGCTCGACGCGGTTCGTGACGCCGGCGCGGAGGCAGACACCGTTTCCCTGAAGGCGGGGAAGGTGCAGATGTTCAACCATCTGGACAAGGGGGATGAGATCGATGCGGAGACGGGGGTATCCGACGTCGACGCGAGCGACTATGACGCGCTCGTCCTCCCCGGCGGAGTCGCAAATCCCGACCAGCTGCGGACGGATGAGGACGCGGTGCGGTTCGTTAAGGAATTTGCCGAGCAGCACAAGCCGATCGGCGTGATCTGCCACGGGCCGTGGACGATGGTGGAGGCCGACGTCGTCCGCGGGCGCACCCTCACCTCGTGGCCGAGCGTGCAGACGGATCTGCGGAACGCTGGCGCGACGTGGGTCGACGAGGAAGTTCACGTCGACGACAACATCGTCTCCAGCCGCAAGCCGGACGACCTACCGGCGTTCTGCAAGGCGATCGTCGAGAGCTTCGCGCGGGCGCGCGCCGAAGCCACGGCCGCCTGAGGAAGGACGGCGCGCTGCACGGGCAGTTCGGCTGCGAGCTGCCCGTGCGTGCCGGCCGGCGGCGGTGTGTTTCTCGCTCGTCGGCCGGGGTAGATCGAGGGGAGCAATCGAATTCAACGAAAAGGAACGGTAAATGCCTTGGGATGAGCTGAAAACGCGTGATTGGCCGGCGTTCAACAAGGACCTCGACGGCATCTCTCGCCAGACGATGCAGGACCACTTCAAGCTCTACGAGGGGTATGCGAAGAAGGCCAACGAGTGCCGTCGGATCCTGAACGAGTTCGAGTACGACGAGGTCGAGGGCAACCAGGTCTATTCGCCTCTGCGCTCGGTATCGATCGACTACACGTTTGCATTGCTCGGCTACAAGAACCACGACCTGTACTTCGGCCACCTGGGTGGCGACGGCGGCGAGCCCGATGGCGCATTCGCCGAGCTCGTCGAGCGCGAATTCCACGGCGGCCTTCAGGAGTGGAAGAAGGCCATCCGCAAGTGCGCCTCAGCCGCCCGCGGGTGGGTGATGGTCGGTTACGACCTGAACGACGGGTCGATCTTCAACTACATCATGGACACCCAGAACCTGTGGGCCGTCTACAACATGGTCCCGGTGCTCGCGCTCGACGTCTACGAGCACGCGTACGTCCGCGACTTCGGTGCCACTCCCGATGGCCGCAAGGAGTACGTCGAGGCGTTCTTCCGGAATATCGACTGGGACCACGTGAACCGCCAGCTGGCGCAGGCGCAGGCGGCCAAGGAGGCAGCGGATCGCAGCGGCGCCAAGGAGCCAGCTCACGCGTGAGCGTTTGTTGTAAGCCAGACAACATCGTGAGCCGGTTTGAGGTCTGAATTCTGACCAAAAAGAGAGGATCGACGGTTTGAGCGCGGGATCCCGTGGTATTGGTTTGGGCATGCAATCGACGACACTCAACCGCCGGTCGGGGCTGGGATCGAACGGGGGGACAAACCTCGGGCCACAGGAGTCGAGGCTCGAATCGGCGGAGCTATTCCGCCGGTGGTGCAGGCATCGCGATAGGGCAGCGAGAGACGAGCTGGTCAAACGTTTCTTGCCGCTCGCGCGCAAGCTGGCCCATCGCTATCGGGGCGCGCATGAGCCGTACGACGACCTGCTTCAGGTCGCGAGCCTTGGCCTGGTAAAGGCCATCGAGCGGTTCGACATCGATCGGGGAACGGCCTTCTCGTCGTTTGCGGTCCCTACCATCCTCGGGGAGCTCAAGCGCTATTTCCGCGACCTAGGGTGGTCCGTGCACGTCCCGCGGGGCGCGCAGGAGCGGGCCCTGAAAGTCGAGGAGGCCCAGCAGAAGCTGAGCACCAGGCGCGGTCATCCGCCCACGGTGCCGGAGCTCGCCGAGTACCTAGAGATGAGCATGGAGGAGGTGCTGGAGGCGCTGGAGACCGCCGGCGCCCACCACTCTGTCTCGCTCGACGCCCCCCACACTGACGAGGACGGCTCTGCCGGCACGCTCGCTAACTCCTTCGGCGAGGAAGACGGACGGTTCGAGCTGATCGACGAGGGCCTTACGATCGCGACCGCCGCCAAGCAGCTGCCGGTCAACGAACGGCGGGTGTTGCACCTGCGGTTCGTGCAGGACCTGACGCAGACCCAGATCGCTGAGCGCATCGGCGTCTCACAGATGCAGGTCTCGCGGATCCTGCGCCATGCGCTGGGTCGCCTCGAGGAGCTTGTAAGGCCCGAGGCGCGGCCGGACGAGCTAGCTGCCGGCGACGAAGCCGACTAGCGCAAAGCGAGGCTTTTAGTCAAGCTCGTCAGCGATGACGGGCAAGGGCAAGTGCCGCCAGGTCGTCCCAGCGGCCGCTGCGCCCGTTCTCCCGCAGCGACAGCTCGAGCTGCTTCAGCAGACCCTGCGGTCCGAGACTGCCGTGCTCGGCCAGTAGCGCGCGCAGCCGGCCCCGGCCCAAGCGTCCGCGGCCCAGCGTGTCGGTCACCCCGTCGGTGTAGAGCAGGACGAGCTCGCCTGGGGCGATCGGAACCTCCTGCTGCTCCCAGCTGGCGTCCTCGAACGCTCCCAGCAGCGGCCCGGGCTCCGGAACCTCGCGAACCCCACCCGTGGGAGACACGAGCAGGGCCGGCGGGTGGCCGGCTGAGCTGAACAGAAGCCGGTCTGGCTCGAGCCGGGCACAGAGGGCTGTGCAAGTCGCCTCACGCACGTGGTGGCGAAGACCCTCGTCGAGCTGCGCGAGGATTGCCGCGGGCTGCGGCTTGGATCGGGCCGCGAAGCTGGCGCCATAGCGCATCAGCGCGGTTAGCGTCGCTGCACTCACGCCCTTGCCTTCAACGTCGCCGATGATGACGAATGCCCCCCCGTCGGCCATGAACAGCTCGAAGAAATCTCCGCCGACGTCGATCCGCAGCTCGCTCGAGACCGGGATGTACAGCGAGGCGGCGTCCCAGCCGGAGACGTCTGGCAGCTCGTCGGGCAGGAGGCTGCGCTCGAGCGTTTCGGCCACGTCCGCCAGCCGCGCGTGCAATCTGGCGTTGTCGACGGCCACGGCCGCGCGGCGACCGAGCTGCTCCGCAGTTTCCACGTCGTCGCTATCAAGGCGTCCGCGACTGGCGTTGGAGACGAACACCATCACCCCGATCGTCCGGGAGGGAACCCGCATCGGCACGATCAGCAGCGAGCAGATGTCGAACTCCTGAAGCCGCCGCAGGGCCTCGGCGCTCGTCGACCAGCGCGCCAGTTCCTCATTCGTCACCTTTTCGGAGAACACGGACTCGCCGGTTCGGAGGACCCGGCCCAGTTCCAGATCGTGGTCCACCCGGTCGGAGCGAAACCAGCTCAGGGACTCGGCGAAAGCCTCGTGCTCATCTCCGGGAGGAGCTATGACCAGCCGCTCGCGCACGAGGTTCTCGTCGATCAGGTCGATCGCACACCAGTCGGCCAGCGCCGGGACCACCACCTCGGTCACGTTTTGAAGGGTCTGCTCGTAGTCGAGCGAAGAGACGAGCGTGCGCCCTGATTCGGCGAGCACGCGGGTGCGGACCTCGGCCGTCTTGATCGCCGTCAGATCTTCGATAACGGTGAACACGCCGATTAGCTCGCCGTCGACGTCCTCCATGGGAGAGGACTTCAGCTGCCACCAGCGGCTGAGGCCCGTGTCGCGATTGACGCCGCGAACCAGCAGCGGCGCGACCGGCCCTCGCTGAGTGACCCTCGCCGAAGGCAGATCTTCGATCGTCACCGGGTTTCCGTGCTCGTCGGAGATCTCGTAGCTGCCGAGCTGCGACCGGTCGGTCAGCTCCCGAAACTTCTCCAGGGATTCCACGCCGAACAGCGCCAACGCCGCCTGGTTGGCGAACACGATCTCATTCGTAGGCGTGCGGATCGTGATGGCCTCGCCCAGGGCGTCGAGCAACTGCGTGAAACGCAGGCCGCCACCACGCAGCACCCAGTCTTCGAGAGAGCCCGCTTCTTGCAAGTAGTGTCGAGCGTACAGGTCTTGTCGAGCGGCAGGGCTCCGTTGTAATCAGCCCGCCACTGCCCAGATCAGCCGGCTGGCTGGGCCGGAGCGCCTGCAACCGCCCCCCGGTCCTCTTCGGCCTCGTGCTCGGCTTGCTCTCGGACCTCCTCGATCCGGTCTGAGGTTTGGAGCTCGCGGCAGACGCGGCGCACCCCGAAGAACAGGGCCAGTGGGACCACCCAGATGCCGATCCTGAAGATGTAGAGCTGGGTGTTGTAGCTGAGTCCCAACAAAACGAAGATGCGGTCGGCGGCGCCGAAGGCGAAGATCAGGAACACCCAGGTGAGAAACGCGACGCCAAACGCGGTGCGGTTCGGCGCGTCGCGGGGACGGTCGAGCAGGTTATGGGTCGTGCGGTCCCCCGTCAGGCGCCGCTCGATCCACGGGAAGGCCGCGAGCAGTCCTAGCACGACCAGCGGGAACAGCGCCCCGCCCCAGAACGGGTTGGGCACCAGCGTGAAGTGCCCGATCGTCAAGTCGAAACTCGGCATCAGCCGCAGCGCCCCGATCAGCCAGCCCAGGTACCAGTCCGGTTGGGCGCCGTTGGTCCCCAGCCATGGCTCGAACGGTCCCCACTGCCAGATGGGATTGATCTGAACCAGCCCGCCGAGTAGGAACAGCACCGCGGCGACGAAGAACACGAGCGCAAGCGAGCGGGGGGTCTGGCCGGGGAACAGAGGTACCCCCACAATCCGCCGCTCGGTATGCCGGCGACTCTGGCGAAACTGCGTGTGGTGCCGAGCCATCACCAGGGCCAGATGGATGGTGATCAGCACGGCCAGCAGGATGGGGATCAGCAGCACGTGTGCGATGTACATGCGCGACCAGAGCTCGGGCTTTCCCGGGAACGGCGCGCCGAACAGGGACAAGGTCATAGGGCCCCCGATCACCGGGATCGACAGCCCGACGCCGTAGCCGATCGCCAGTCCCATCCCTGACAGGAGATCGTCCACCAGCGAGTAGCCCAAGTAGCCCTCGAGAAACGCGGTGAAAAGCATCAGAAGACCGATGATCCACGTCAGTTCCCGCGGCTTGCGAAACGCACCGGTGAAGAACACCCGGGTCAGGTGAATCACCATCGAGGCCACGAACACGTCGGCCGCCCAGTGATGGGTCTGGCGGATGAGAAGGCCCGCCTTGTAAGCGAACGAGATGTCGACTACGGACTTGAAGGCGGCGCTCATCGTCTGACCGTCGAGCGGCGTGTACGGCCCGTGGTAGACGGTCTTGGCGGTGCTGGGATCGAAGAACAGCGCCAGGTAGATCCCCGTGCCGATCAGCACGATGAACGAGTAGAGGGCTACTTCACCCAGCAGGAAGGACCAGTGGTCCGGGAAGAGGTAACGCAGACCCCTGCGCAGCAACGCCGCCCCGGCGGTGCGCTCGTCGATGAAGCGGACCGGATCCTGGACCGGGTCAGTCATTCGTCGGGCGGCTCCGCACGTTCCACCAGGACGGACCGACCCGCTGCGAGAAGTTCCCGGCGGCGCGCAGGTTGCCGTCGGCGTCGATCTCGAGCGGCAGCTGCGGCAGCGGACGGCCGGCCGGGCCGTAGGTGACGGTGCCGCCGGTGAACGGGTCGAACGTTGAGTAGTGGCACGGACAGACGAGTGCGTCTTGCGGCTCGAGGACGGGGAAGGTCGGCTTGCGGTAGAGCGCGACCGCGCACCCGGCGTGCGTACATATCTTCGAATAGGCGAGGATCCCCTCCGGGGCCCAGGAGGCGCGGCCTTCAGGAAGCTTGAGCTTGGTCGTGTCTACTCTGATCAGCACCAGCGACGAGCCGATCTCCTCTGGGTTGGAGCCCTCGGGGACGAAAGCGCCGGTGTGAGCGCGGCGAGACCGAGGGCGCCGCCCGTCGCCGCACCGGCCGAGATCAGCAGCCGCTTGCGGGTGATCCGGCTGCCGCTCTCATGCACCATCTCCGCGATTTCCCGCTGCTCCTCGGGGTGCTCCTGGGGGTAGTCCTCATCGAGCTCCTCGGTCACGACCAAGCCCCTGCCGACGACGGTCAGCGCCAGCGCGATGAACAACAGGCAGCCCCCGAGCGTTATCCCGAGTAGCTCGTTGGGGAGCTTGGATACGCCGAACTCGGCGTAGGTGACGACGAAGCCGATCGCGAACAGGACGGCGATACCCAGCAGGACGAGCACCAGGTTCTCGGCCCGGCGCTCGGGAGGTCCCTCGGGCACGATCCGCTCTTCATCGCCGCCAGAGCCATCGCTCGAGCGGCGGCGAAACAGCCGGCCGGTCAGCAGAGTGAGGAGGGCGACGAGCCAGCGCCAGGGTCTCATCGGCCAAACCTCTTTCCGAGCAGCACGCAGGCCACGACCAGCAGCGGCAGCGCAATCCACCACGTGACCAGCCCTTCCGGTATCGGCCCCAGGTTGCCGATGCCCCAGCCTCCGCGGTCCGACGGGTGCCGCGTCCACAGCACGTATCTGATGATCGAGTTCAGCTGCGAGTCGGAGATCTGCTTCTGGGAGAAGCGCGGCATCAGGTATGGGCCGATCCGGACGGCCTCGGCGATCTCCGTGGCGGTCACGCCCTGTAGCGGCGGGACCAGGGCGCCAGTTACGAACCCCCCGCGCGCCAGCCCCTGGTGGCACCCGGCGCAGTGCTCCGTGAACAGGTGCAGCCCATCCGAGAGGCTCCCTGAGGCGGGCGCGGGATGGGGGATTGCCGGGCCGGGACCGAGCGAGGCCACATAGGCCACCAGCGAGCGGATCTCGTTGTCGGAGAACAGCACCCGGTCGGGGGCCGGCTGGTCGTGGATGCTCGCCAGCGGCATGTAACCCGTGCGCAGGTAGAAGTCGGGCGCCGACGCGCCCACTCGCTGGAGTGGCGGCCCGGCGCCGGGGATGCCGCCGGCACCGGGGCGAGGGGAGGCGATGCCCGATCCCGAGATTCCATGGCAGCTGGAGCAGTTGCCCGCGAACAGCTGCGCGCCCAGCTGCGCGCTGGGGTTCGAAGGCTCGGTCGTGGGACGGACGATCCCTGACTGCGGTTGGGCTTGGGCGATTGCGACGGCTCCCAGAGCGAACACGGTCGCGACCGCCAGGATCCGCGCGCGCAAGCTCATGAATCGGAGGCGCTTTCGATAGCTCATGACTGCTGACAGACGGGTAGGAGTGGGGCGCCGACCGCGGTCATCACGATGATCGCCAGAGAGAGAAAATTGACCGTCAGTCCGACGGTGGCCAGGAAGTTGATCCTGCCCGTGGGCGGGGCGCTGCCCTCGCCGTGGCGCTCGGACTCGGCTATGTGGTCAATACGGAACGTGCGCAGGTAGAGCCACAGCGAGACGCCCTCCGCGGCCAGCCCGACCATGATCGCCACCAGCGACAAGCCGATCTGCCAGCCGTGCAGTGGCAGGTGCCAGCGGCCGGGGGGAGCGTTGCATTGGGCGAAGCTGAAGAACAGGTTGGCGACGAACTGCACCGCCCATGCACAGGGACCCCGCACGCCGATCAGCCAGTAGTTCGTCAACCCCCGTAGCGCGAGGAACACCAGCACGGCGGCGTCGAGGAGGATCCCGAGCACCACGTGGCCGTGGTGGGCGGCCAACAGCGTGAAGTAGATCGACCCGTATGCGCTCCCCTTGGGGCTGAAGTCGTTCAGGTCGTGGCGGAACAGGTAGATCTGTAGCCCTAGGTAACAGAGCTGGATCACGAACGCGAACGCGATGGCCCACATGGCCGCGTTGCGGCGGCCGGCGCGAGCTTCGCGGGCGGCCAGCCACATCGGGAAGCTCGTGAGCAGCAAGACGCCGGTACCCACCAAAGGCAGGACCACGCTCGGCGCCTTAATTCCGGGCGGCGGCCAGCTGTGGGCGTTGAAGTCCAGATAGAAGTAGCTGCCGATCAGCGTCCCGAACAGCGTGGCTTCGGCGCACAGGAACAGCGCCATGCCCCACCAGCCGTTCGGCTGGGCGATGCGGTCGCGCGCCACGCGTCCCGCGGCGGCGGCGCTGAACGCGGCGGAGCTGCGGGTCGCCTCGTGGGGGTGGGGGCTCATTCGCTGACCCCCTTGTGATGCCAGCCGATCAGCACCAGCGCGCCGGCGGCCGCGAAGCCCAGGGCGATGAAGTAGTGCTGGAGCAGCAGCATGGCGAACATCCCAGCCAGGGTCAGCGCGCAGACCGGCGGCCAGATGGAGTGCGAAGGCATCGTCAGGATCTCGTCCCAGATCGCGTCCTCGGCGCTGGTGGCGGGGGTCTCGTGGCCTCGTTCCAGCACGCCCTCGCCGCGCTCCAGACGGCGATTGTCGAGCGCTCGGTCGTCCTTGTCCCACATCGGGTAGGCGCTCGTCACCGTGGGAATCACCGGGTAGTTGTAAGGAGGCGGCGGTGATGAGGTCGACCACTCGAGCGTGTCGCCCTCGAACGGGTCGTTGCCGGCCTGGGGTCCTCGCCGCAGGCTCACGGCCAGATTGACGACGATCATCACGAGCCCCACTGCCAGCAGGTAGGAGCCGATCGACTCGATGAAGTTCAGCGCCGTCCATCCCATTCCCGGGGGGTAGGTGTAGTTGCGCCTGGGCATCCCCAACAGGCCGACTATGTGCATCGGGAAGAACGTGAAGAACGTCCCCAGGAATGTCAGCCAGAAGCTGAGCTTCCCGATCCCTTCGTGGTAGATGCGCCCGGTGACCTTCGGGAACCAGAAGTACATGCCGCCCAGGATCGGGAAAACCGCTGCCCCGAAGATCACGAAGTGGAAGTGGGCGATGATGTAGTAGCTGTCGTGGACCTGCTGGTCGAATGGGATCGCGGCGACCGTGATCCCCGACAGCCCCCCGATGACGAAGTAGATGATGAAGCCGATGATGAACAGCATCGGCGTCTTGAACTCCGGCGTCCCGGTCAAGATCGTCGTGATCCAGGCGAACAGCTGGATCGCCGAGGGGATCACGATGATCAGGCTGGCGGCGGCGAAGTAGACCGTGGTGATCGTGGCGAATCCCACGGTGAACATGTGGTGCACCCACACGCCGAAGCCCAGGAACGCAACCAGGATCTCCGCCAGCGCAACGAGCGGGAAGAACACCATCCTGCGATGCGAGAACGCGGGGATGATCGAGGTGGCGATCCCGAACGCCGGCAGGATGATGATGTAGACCTCGGGATGCCCGAAGATCCAGAACAGGTTCTGCCACAACAGCGGGTCGCCGCCCTGCGCCGAGTCGTAGAAGTGAAAGCCGAGTTGCCGATCCAGCTCCAGGAACAGCGTGGCCACGCTCAGTGACGGCAGCGCGAACAGCAGCGCGAATGCCACCGCCAGGAACGCAAAGCAGAACAGCGGCATCCGGTTCAGCGACATCCCCGGCGCGCGCATCTTGAAGATCGTGACGATGAAGTTGATCGACGCCGCCGTGCTCGAGATGCCGTTGAAGATCAGCCCGTAGCCATAGAAGTCGATGTTGTTGCCAGGGTCGAACTGCTTGGAGGCCAAGGGGACGTAGTCGAACCAGCCAGCGTTCGGCGCGTGCCCGGAGGCCAGGCCGATGTAGATGAAGATCCCCGAGCACAAAAAGATCCAGTAGGACACGGCGTTCATCCGCGGGAACGCCATGTCGCGCGCCCCGATCATCAGGGGGATCAGGTAGTTACCGAACGCGCCCGTGGTCATCGGGATCACGAACAGGAAGATCATCGTGATCCCGTGCATCGTGAACATCTCGTCGTAAGCCGCCGGCGACAGCACATGACCGTTCGGCCCGATCAGCTGCGTGCGCATCAGCAGCGCCTCGACGCCCCCGGCGCCGAAGAACGCCAGCGAGGTGAAGAAGTAAAGGATCCCGATCCGCTTGTGGTCGGTGGTCGTCAGCCAGCCGAGGATTCCTGGCCGCTCTGACCAGATCCGGTCCAGCCGGTCCACGTGCGGCTGGCCGCGAGGGGTAACGACCGTGGCCATCAGTGGTCCCCTCTGTGAGCAAGGTCGCAGGTGACCACCACTACTTCAGCTCCTGCAGGTAGGCGACGAGCTCTGAAACCGCGTTCGATTGCAGCCCGAGATCGGGCATCCGGTCCCCGGGCTTGATGGCCTGCGGGTTGTGAATCCAGGGGGCGAGCGCGCTGGGTGTGTTCGGGAGCGTCAGGGCAGCGATCGATGTCCGGCCGGCGAGGTGGGTCAGGTCGGGTCCCACAGTCGCCGTGGTCCCCGTCCCGCGGATCTCATGACAGCTGGCGCAAGAGGTCGTCACGAACATCCGCTGGCCGGCGCTCGCCGTCGCGCCCCGGGGCGCTGACGCCGGAGCCGCCTCGTGCGCCAGCCAGGAGCGGAAGGCGCCTGCGGTGTCCACGAACACCCAAAACGACATGTGCGCGTGCTGCAGGCCGCAGAACTGCGAGCACTGCCCGCGGAACTTCCCGACCCGGGAGCTGAACAGGAGCACCCGGTTGTGCAGCCCGGGGATCATGTCGACCTTGCGGTTCAGCGCCGGCACCCAGAAGCTGTGGATCACGTCGGCCGTGGTCGCCACCACGTTTACCCGCGTGTTCACCGGAATGTGGATCTCGTTCGCGGTGACGGCGCTGGTGCCGGCATAGCGGATCTCCCACCACCACTGATGGCCGATCACGTCGACGGTCATCGCCGTGCTGCTCGGCTTGGGAGGCGCCGTGCGGTTGACGAGATAGATGTTGGCCACGGCGAACAGCGCCGTCAGCGTGACGATCGGGATTGCGATGCCGAACAAGAGCACCATCCCCTCGTTGATGTGCTCCCGCTCGCCGAAGATCGGAAGCCCCGGCCTTTCGCGCTTGAGCCAGGCCAGGACCAGCAACAACAGCGCGCCCCCGAACACGATCACGGCGGCGGCCAGCATCCACCACCACAGCAGCGCGATGTCATGCGCGTCAGGGCTCTTGGTCGAGGTGATCGACTGCTTCCCGCAGCCGCTCAACAGCGCGAGGCAGATGAGCCCCGAGGCGCAGCGGCGTAACACGTGTCGCCGTGCGAGCCCCGATCCCCTCGCAGGTTCCGCACCGCGCCGCCGAATCCACCACAGACGGATTCGATCGCGGGTGTCGAGATGCACGTATGCGCGTACCTAGGCTGGGTGAAAACGCCGGTCGACCGCGACAGCTTCTACCCGACGGCATCCAGGGGCAAACGCAGGCGTCGCTCCGCTGACAGGTTTGCCGGGCGCAAGCCCGGGTAGCGACCGGCGAAAGACTGTCTGAAAACAGGAGGTGGAGCCATGCCACCGCGTGGAGTGAAGCCAGGCACCAAACGCGCCCGTCAGTACGAGCACATCAAGGAGAGCCAGCGCGAGCGCGGCGCGAGCACGGGACGAGCCGAGGAGATCGCGGCGAGAACCGTCAACAAGGAGCGAGCCCGCTCCGGCCAGTCCCGCACTCGCTCCCGCACCTCGACCAAGGACATCTCATCGGGTCGGCGCGGCGGGCAGCGGTCCGGCAGGCGCTCGGCGCCACGCGGCCGCACGCGAGATCAGCTTTACAACGAGGCGCAGCAGATGGGCATCGAGGGGCGCTCGCGAATGAACAAGGCGCAGCTCCAGCGCGCCGTAGACGGTCGCAAGCGTTCGCGTTCCTAGCGGCGGTGCTTATCCGCTCAGCCCTGTGAATGCTGGTCGGTGTCGCCGAGCGGGGAGTCATCCTCGCTCGGCAACGCCGGCGGTCGGTCGCTGGCTGGGCTCGCGGACCCGCCCTCGGCCCCCGGCTCCTCGGGGCGATCCTCGGGCGGCTCCTTTAGATCTTCTTCGCGCTCTGGGTTCTCCTGCATCGCAGCGACCGCTACCCGGCGGCGATCTAGGGTAAGCATCCGCGGTCGGGGCTATGCATCCTCACCGCTGCTCGGCGGGGCAGAACACGGTCGTGCGGCCCGCAACCGTTTCGCGCTCCAGGCGCGCGCCCCAGCGGGGGCAGATTCCGTTACGGCGGCCACGAGCGCCGGTGAGCCAGGTCCGCTTTGCCGGTACCAGTCCATACGGAACTGAGTCGCGCAGGACCTTCTGGATCTTCTGATAGAGGATGCGGCGCTCGGAAGAATCGAGCGACGACGCCTTTCGCCGGGGATCGATGCGAGCCTGCCACAGCGCCTCGTCAGCCGTCAGGTTTCCTAGTCCCGCGGCCACCGCCTGGTTCATGAGCACCGCCTTGAGCGACGCCTTTCGTCGTTCCAGCAGCCCGTCGAACTGCTTGCGGGAGACCGACTGCCAGTCCGGCCCAAGCCGTCCTCTTATCTGCTCGAGCTCCCGCTGTTCATGAGCAAGCCAGATGCCCCCGAACTTGCGCATGTTCCGATAGCGAAGCTCACCGTCGTCGAACACGAGCGTCATCCGGTCGTGGTCGTGGCGCGGTCCGCTAGCGCACCAGACGAAGGTCCCGGTCATGCCGAAGTGCAGCAACAGCGCCACCCCGTCGGCCGGACAGATCAGCAGCTTGCCCTGCCGCTCAGGACTGTCGAACTGCTTGCCCTTCAGCGCGCGCGCCAACCCCTGAGGGCTCGTGTTGCGGAGCATCGAGGAATCGATCCCGTGCACAGCTCTGACGCGCTTTCCCTTGGCGCGTTTGCTGAAGGTGCGCCTGAACCCCTCGACGTCGGGCAGCTCTGGCACGGCTAGGAGCGGTCGCTTCGGCTACTGCTGTGCGCGGCGGGCGTCGACGAGCTCTCCCGGAGAGCTCGGTGCTCGGGGACTAGGTGTCTGGCTGACGCGGGTGACGGGTCCCTTGGCACCCTCGGAGGGGTCAGCGCTGGCTCCGGCCGAGCGCTTGGCGCCGCCGGCAATCAATGCGTATGCCAGCGCCGAGAAGAATCCGATGACTGCCAGGGGGACCAGGATGATCGTGAAAACCCCGCCGGCGAAGATGCCTCCGAAGATGCATAGGGCCACCAGGACGGCCACAAGTAGATAGAGCCACATCGCTGCAAGCTCTACCCGCGCTCGCGGGGTGCAAACAGGTGCGCAAGCGGGTAGCCGCTACTTCGAAGCTCCAACAGGAGGTGACTCATGGCGAAAGATCATGGGCCTAGCGTGAAGAGTGACAAGCAGTACGAGGGCCTGCGCAAGAAGGGCATGAGCAAGTCGAGAGCAGCCGCAATATCGAATTCGCCGGGCTCCTCGAGCAGGGGTGGCAAGAGCAGCGGCAGCAGCCGGAGCCGCAAGAGCAGCGGCCAAGGCAGCGGCGGCAACCGGTCGCAGAAGGCGGCGGCCGGGCGCAAGGGCGGCAAGAAGAACTAGGCGCAGCGTCGAGCACGCTGGGCGAGCACAAAAAAGGTGATCGCGGCCGTCCTCCCCGGCAGCCGCGATCACCCGATCAAGGAGCTAGCGCGGGTTAAGAGGTCCTGCGCTCCAGGTTGGCGACCTCGTCAGCCTTGCGGTCGGCGCGCTCCTGATCGCGCGAGAGCTCGTCCTTGGCCTCGCCCTTGCGCTCCTCTTGTCGGCCTTCGCGGCGGAGCGACGGATCGTCAGCGACCTCGCCCACCGTCTTCTTCGTGCGTCCAAGGATCTTGTCAATGAGGCTCACGAAGGTTCCTCCTCGTTCGTGGTCACCCCCGTCCTACCCGTAGTCCGAACGCGCGAATCAGCGGCCCCTCCGGGCCGAACCCCTGGACAAAAGAGCAACGCAGTGGGTAGCAGCTAGCGCGATGAGCGGCGACCCTTACCCGCCGATCGGTGACTACGCACTGATCGGGGACTGCCACAGCGCGGCACTCGTGTCGCGCGAGTGCTCGATCGACTGGTGCTGTCTGCCCCGGTTCGATTCCGGCAGCGCTTTTGGGCGGCTACTGGATTGGGAGCGCGGCGGCTACTGCCAGGTAGCTCCGGCTGCGGGCCGCGGAGGCTGGGACAGCAGCCGCGAGTACCTCGAGGGAACGCTGGTTCTTCAGACGACGCTGCGAGGTCGCGGCGGCGAAGCGAAGGTGCTCGACTGCCTGACCGTGGACGAGCGGGCTAGGGAGTCGAGGGGCTCGCGACTGCTGCGCGTGATCGAAGGCCAGCAGGCAACGGCCGAGCTAGACATCCGCATCGTGCCTCGGTTCGACTATGGGCAGGTGACTCCGTGGATACGGCGCGAGGGCCCGGGACTGCACAGCGCGATCGGAGGCAATGACGCGCTGGTCGTGTTCTGCGACCAGGAGCTGGACGAGGACCCGGCCCACGAGCTGATCGCCCGAGTGCGCGTGGGGGCCGGGGATCGAGTCCGGCTGGTGCTCGAGTACTCGAGTCCCGAGCGGGTCGAAGCGCAACTGGAGCGGATGCCCGATCCGCGCGCGATCGACCGCGAGCTGAAGCGGACGATCGCCTGGTGGCGCGGTTGGGCGTCGTCGATGTCGCTCTCCAGCCGCGACGAGTCCGCCGCGCGTCGATCGGGGATCGTGCTCAAAGCGCTGACCTACGCGCCAACCGGGGCGATCGCCGCGGCGCCGACCACGTCGCTGCCGGAGGTGATCGGCGGCGCGCGGAACTGGGACTACCGCTACGCCTGGGTACGGGACTCGAGCTTCAGCTCGCGGGCGTTCGCCGAACTCGGCGCCGTCGAGGACGCAGACGCCTTCCGGGCTTTCATCATGCGCTCGGCCGCAGGCCACGCCGAAGAGCTCCAGATCGTCTATGGCGTCGGGGGCGACGTGTCGCTGATCGAGCACGCGGCCGAGCGATGGCGCAAGCCCGATCGAGGGATCTGGGAGTGGCCCGGCAGGCCCGAGCACTTCGTGCACTCGAAGGTGATGTGCTGGTCGGCGCTTGATCGGGGGATTCGCCTGGCCCAGGAGTGCATGCGCAAGGCGCCCACTCGCCGCTGGAAGCTGGCGCGCGACGAGCTTCGCCGGACGATCGAGCGACGAGGCTACGATCGCAAGCGCGGCGTTTACGTCCAGGCGTTCGATCGCAAGGCGATGGACGGGGCGCTGCTGCTGCTACCGCGCACCGAGTTCGTCGCCTGGGACGACGAGCGGATGATGCGGACGGTGGGCGCCGTGCGCGAGCAGCTCGACGCCGGCGGCGGCCTGCTGTACAGGTACCGTCGAAAGGACGGACTGCAGGGACAGGAAGGCGCTTTTTTGTGCTGCTCGTTCTGGCTGGCCGAGTGTCTGGCGCGGTCCGGGAACCTGGCGGAAGCGCGGACCGTGTTCGACACCGCGATCGCTAGCGCGAACGACCTCGGACTGCTGTCCGAGGAGGTGGAGCCGTCCAGCGGAGAGCTGCTCGGGAATTTCCCGCAGGCGCTCACCCACCTATCGCACATCGACGCGGCCATCGCCCTGGCCGAGACGGAGGCCGCGCTATAGCAAAGATTCTGTTGGGAGTCGCGTGGAGGCGTACGCTGTAGAGAGTGAAACGAAATGCTCATGCCCGATGAGGGCGAACGGCGACGGGACCTCGTCGTCATCGGCGCCTCCGCGGGCGGCGTCGAGACGCTCAGGCTCGTAGTCGCTGGACTTCCGCCAGACCTGCGGGCCGCTATCTGCATCGTGCTTCACATCGCCCCAAGAAGTCCGAGCGCGCTGGGCGGGATCCTGCGACGCGCAGGTCCGCTTCCCTGCCGGCCTGCCCGGGACGGCGACGTCCTCGAGCCGGGACGCATCCTCGTCGCCCCGCCCGACCACCACTTGGTGGTCGAGGATCGTCACGTGCGGTTGACCGCCGGCCCGCGCGAGAACGGACACCGCCCGGGCATCGATGTGCTGTTTCGCTCTGCCGCGCAAACCGGCGACGGCCGGGTAATCGGCGTCGTCCTGTCCGGCACCCGCGACGACGGGACCGCCGGCCTGGCTGAGATCAAGTCGCACGGGGGCGTTGCCGTCGTCCAGGATCCAGACGATGCGCTGTACGACGGAATGCCGGTCAGCGCCCTGGCACACGTCGCCGTCGACGCCGTCGTGCCCGCCGCCCAGGTGGCCGCTGTGGTAACCGATATGGTGAACGGTGCGAGTTCGCCGAAGCCACCCGAGCCAGATCCTGGCGCCAGACCTGCAAGCAATCCGGGACACGATTCGGCGCACAGCAGCGCCGTCACCACGATCTGCCCCGACTGCGGTGGTGTGCTGAGCGAGCGAGCGGCGGGGGAGATGATGCAGTGGGAGTGTCGAGTGGGCCATCGCTATTCGCCCCAGAGCCTTGCCGATGCCCAGGCAGAGGACGTCGAGTCCGCGCTCTGGGCTTCGATCCGGGCGCTCGAGGACCGCGTCAAGCTTCTGCACAGGATGTCCGCGCGGGCCGAAGCACAGGGTCAGTCGCGGTCGTCGCGATCATTCCGGCGCCGCGCCGAGGGCGCCTCGAGGCAGGCACAAGTGGTGCGCGAAGCGCTGACGTTTGCCGGCGCCACATCGCTGCGGCCGTTGGGCGCTGAGGAGCCATTCGGCGAGAGAGCCGCTGATTCGCTATCCGGCGAGCAGGAGACCGCGGCCTGATGGCAGCGCGTGCCGACGCCACGATCGACGCGCTGCTCGATTTCGTCAAGCAGTCTCGCGGCTTTGACTTCACCGGCTACAAGCGCTCGAGCATCGAGCGACGTGTGAGCAAGCGCATGGCCGAGGTCGAGGTGGATCGGTGTGACGAGTACATCGACTACCTCCAGCTGAATTCCGGAGAGTTCGCGGAGCTGTTCAACACGCTGCTCATCAACACCACGGCCTTCTTCCGCGATCCTCAGGCCTGGAAGATCCTGGCCGATGACGTGGTCCCCCAGCTGCTCGCTGCCAGGCCACCAGATTCTCCCCTGCGGATCTGGTCAGCGGGGTGTGCCTCGGGCGAAGAGCCCTACACGGTGGCGATGGTGTTCGCCCGGGTGATGGGCGACGTGGCCTTTCGGGATCGGGTCAAGATCTATGCCACGGACGTAGACGAGGAAGCGCTAGATCAAGCCCGGCACGGCGCGTATCTGCCGCGACAGATCGAGGACATACCGCGCGATGCGCTCGAACGATTCTTTGAGCAGACCGACCAGCGGTTCGTGTTCCGTAAGGACCTGCGCCGCTGCGTGATCTTCGGCCGCAACGACCTAGTCCAGGACGCTCCCATCTCCCACATCGACCTGCTCGTGTGCCGGAACACGCTCATGTACTTCACGGCGGAGACGCAGGCACAGATTCTCCGTCGTTTTCACTTCGCGCTCGACGACGACGGTGTGCTGATGCTGGGAAAGTCGGAGATGCTGATCACGCACGCCGACCTGTTCACACCGATCGAGCTCAAGTCGCGCGTGTTTAGAAAAGTCATGCGCGTCGCGCGGCGCGAGCGGACGCGGGTGCTCGCGTTCGACCCAGGGAACGGAGCCTCGCAGACCGTTGGCGAAACCCTGCGCGAAACCGCGTTCGACATCGGAAGCGGCGCGCAGGTCGTGCTGGACGCAAGCGGTGTCCTCGTGATGGCTAACGAGACGGCGCGCCGGATGTTCGGTCTGGGCGTTAGCGATTCCGGCCGGCCCATCCAAGATCTCGAGCTCTCCTACCGTCCCGTTGAGCTGCGTTCGCACCTCGACACGCTCTCCAAGGAGCTGCGGCCGATCGAGATCAAGTCGGTGCGCACCGGTGCCGCAGACCGCGAACGGGTGGTCGATGTGCGCCTCACACCGCTCCGCTCTGACGGCGGCTTGATGGGCACCAGCATCTCCTACCTCGACGTGACCGAAGCCCGCAAGCTGCAGGACGAGGTGACGAGGTCGAAGCGCGAGCTCGAGCACGCCTATGAGGAGCTTCAGACCACGGTCGAGGAGCTGGAGACGACCAACGAGGAACTGCAGTCCACAAACGAGGAGCTGGAGACGACTAACGAGGAGCTGCAGTCCACAAACGAGGAGCTCGAGACGATGAATGAGGAGCTCCAGTCATCGAACG
>VAWT01000020.1 GCA_005883415.1 Actinomycetota bacterium
GAATTGGGTCCCGGCCCAAACCTTCGCCTTGGCTGCGGTAGGAATCTCGCACCCCCGGCAGCTGTCGTGAGTGCAACGCCATACGCATCGATTGACCGCTGCTCTACAATTTCGGGGTAGGTAATCTACCTAACCCTCTTTGGGAGGCGGCTCCTCGGCATAGCCCGCCTCCCCTGGAGGGCGCAGGGGCAAATTCGAATTCAGGAGGGGCAATGAGTACCGGGGCGATTGACGAGGCGAAGCTCGAAGAGTTCATGGGGCAGATGGTCGGGCACATGACAGGCGCGACCGTCTGCTATGCAATCTGGCTCGGCGATGAGCTCGGGCTGTACAGGGCGCTGGCACAGGACGGGGCGCGAAGCTCGGACGAGCTGGCGGTCGAAACCGGCTGCAATCCCAGGCTGGTCCGCGAGTGGCTCGACGGGCAAGCAGCCGCCGGGCTCATCCAGTACGACACCGATGGCGACCGGTACTCGATGAGCCCCGAGGCGGCGATGGCGCTCGCCGACGAGGACTCGCCCGCCTTTACCGCGCGCGCGATGAACGCGCTCGGGTCGATGTTCCTGGACATGCAGAAGGTCAGGGGGGCGTTCGCCGGCGACGGAGGCCTCTCGTGGGGTGATCATCACCCGTGCCTGTTCAAGGGCACCGAGTGGTTCTTCCGGGCCGGCTACCGGGCGTTCCTGCCAGGCGAATGGATCCCGGCCCTCGAGGGTGCCGAGGACAAGCTCGCGGCCGGTGCGCGCGTCGCTGACGTCGGCTGTGGCCACGGGGCGTCCGTGATTGTGATGGCTGAGGCGTATCCGAACTCACAAATCTGGGGGTTCGATTTTCATTCACCGTCGATCGAGACCGCGCGCGAGCGGGCTCGCGAAGCGGGGGTCGAGGACCGGACCACCTTCGAAGTGGCAGGGGCCAAGGAGTACCCGGGTGCGTTCGACCTGATCTGCTTCTTCGACTGCTTGCACGACATGGGTGATCCGGTCGGCATCGCGTCGTATGCCCGCGAGCACCTCGACTCCGAAGGCACGGTGCTGCTGGTTGAGCCGTTCGCGCTGGACGGTCGGGCGCAGAATGTTCAAAACAACCCGATGGCCCCCCTCCTGTACGCCGCCTCGACCGCGATCTGTACGCCGAACTCGCTCTCGCAAGAGGTCGGACTGGGACTCGGCGCCCAGGCCGGCGAGGCCCGGCTGCGGGCGGTTTTCGAGGAGGCGGGATTCAGCCGCTTCCGTCGTGCGGCGGAGACTCCGCTGAACCTGATACTCGAGGCCCGGCCCTAGCCCGGTCCTGTACGCCACGGCGACGCGGGGCGTCCACGAATGAAGCATCGTCGCCCACCGGCGTGTCCCGCTGGATCCGCGGCAGGTGCTCGCCGAAGAACAGGGTGGCGCACAGCTCCGCGCGGGTGCGAGCGCCCGTCTTGTCGAAGATCGACTTGATGTGGTCGGTCACGGTGTATGCCGAGATGTCGAGCCGGTGCGCTGCCTGGGCCGTGGTCGCGCCCCTGAGCATCAGTTGCGTGACCTCCTGCTCGCGTGGCGTGAGGCCGTAGGCCTTGAGCAGCAGCGGTGCAACGAGGGTGGGGTGAGCGCGTTGGATGAACACCGCGAGCTCTCCCGAGCTCACATTCCCGAGCAGCCCTCCGTGGAGGACGAGCCAAGTGCCGGCCTGGCTCTTGACAGTGAGGCTCGGGAGCTCAATTCCAGCCTCGTGGCGGGCCGCGGCGATCGCCTGCCGCGTCGCGCTGGCGATGGCGTGAATCGCGGGAGAGCGCAGCCCGTCTTCGACCGTGCGGCCCGAGAGCTCGACGAGCAGTGGCTCGGCCGAGGAGGAGGCCCGGATCAGGCCGCCGTCCGAGTCGAGCTCGATCACTCCGGGAGCGTCCGGAAGGGTGGCTGGCGTGGAGCTGGCCTCGGCGATCAGTCCGCGGCGCACGGCCCGAGCGAACAGGGCGGAGGCGCTATCCAACAGCTCCACCTCGCGAGCGTCGAACTCGGGCTGCCCGGCGCGGCGAATCATGATCAACGCGCCCCAGACTGCACCGTCCGCGACAAACGCGCTGCGGAGCTCAGGGCCGTACCCTCCCGGGGCGAGCAGGTCACGGAAGCGCGGGCTCCGCTCCGGGTGGCCTCCCGTCGCTTCGCTTATCGTCGCTGCCTTGCGCTCCGAGCGGGCGAGCCGCTCGAACTTGTTGACATCCTGGACCGAGTACTCGTTGTTCGCCAGGACGGGGAAGTGGTCGACGATGTCCTGGAGACGGTGCTGGGTGATCAGGTCCGAGCCCGGGTCGAGCGTATGCCAACAGGCGCCGTCGAAGTCCAGCGCCCGCTTGAGCCGGGCAGCGGCCCCGTCGAAGAACTCGGCGCGGGTGGGCGCGCGAAGCACCAGACGGTCGAGGTCGGCCAGCACCCGCTCCGGCGCCCACCTGTCCCGACCACCACTACTCATTCGTCCCGTAACCCTCGATCGCCCGACAAGGTTACCCCCAAAAATCCGGGATACCGCTCGGCGCTTCCAGACGCAAGCATCGACCTGCCAACGACGAAGGAGGAACGATGCCATTGATAACCCAGACTCCGACCGACGTGGTCGTGCGAGAGGCGACGCTTGAAGACCGCGACAGTTGCGCACGGATCTTCTACGACGCGTTCGAATCGATCGCCACCCGACATAACTTCCCGGTCGAGGTGCCCTCGCCCGAGTTCGGGAGCTTCGTAGTCGCGGACAGGCTCTCGAGCGACGGGTTCATCGGCCTGGTCGCCGAACGGGAGCACGAGGTGGTCGGCGGCGCGTTCGTCGATGAGCGCGCGGCGATCGCCGGAATCGGTCCGGTGGCCGTCGACCCGGCGGCGATGGATGACGGGATCGGCCGGGCGCTGATGCAAGCCGCACTCGAACGCGAGCGCGCACGTCGTGTCCCCGGAGTTCGGCTCGTTCAGACCGCCTACCACTACCGCTCGCTCGCGCTGTACGCGAAGCTCGGGTTCGTCGTCCGCGAGCCACTGTCGGTCCTGCAAGGGTCTCCACCCGCGATCAGCATTCCCGGTCGCGGCGTCCGCCCGGCAACAGAAGCGGACCTCGCGCGCTGTAGCGCGCTGTGCGTCCGCATCCACGGACACGACAGAACCCGAGAGCTCCAAGACGCGATCGCAGCGGGCACCGCGCGCGTCGTCGAGCGGCCCGACGGAGTATGTGGCTACGCAACCGGGTTCGGTTACGCCTGGCACGCCGTGGCCGAGACCAACGAGGACCTGATCGCGCTGCTCGGCTCAGCAGGGGAATTCATCGCGCTGGGAATCCTCGTGCCGTCCCGCAACGCCGAGCTGCTGCGCTGGGGCCTGGAACACGGCCTGCGGATCGTCCAGCAGAGCACGCTGATGACCATCGGTCTCTACAACGAGCCGGCCGGGGCATACCTGCCGTCAATCCTGTTCTAACCACAAAGGAGATACTCCATGGCCATGACAACCCCAGAGGCGTTCGAGAGAGGAACGGACACCTTCAACAATCACGACCTTGACGGGTTCGCTGAAGTCCTGGACGACGACGTTGTCTTTCAGGCTCCGGGCGGGATCCGCGGTGAAGGAAAACAGGCGTGTGTCGAGTTCTACGGCAGCTGGATGAGCGCGTTCCCAGACGCCCACGTCGATGTCCAAGAGGTTCATTTCGTAGATGACGTGGCCGTCGAGGAGGGTACGTTCAGCGGGACACACCGCGGCGCCCTCCACGGGCCGGCGGGTGATATCCCACCGACAGGTCAGAGCGTCAGCGTGGACTACATCCAGGTGCTGCGCTTCCGCGATGGCAACCACGCGTCGTTCAAATTGATGTTCGACCAGCTCGCGATGCTCGAACAGCTTGGCCTGATCCCCGAGCCGGCGGCCGCGGAGTAGGGGCCAATCTGCTACCCGCACTCGCGCACCCGAGGCAAATCAGGGGGCCCCTGATCGAGTAGGTTCGCACCGAACATCCACCACCAGGAGGACACGATGGCGACGATCATGCTGATGCACTGGCGCGAGGCAACCCCGGATCAATACGACCAGGCGCGGCAGAAGGTTCGCTGGGATCAGGACACGCCGACCGGAGCGAAGCTGCATGTGTCCGGTTTTGGCGACGACGGCCTGCACGTCACCGACGTGTGGGAATCGGAGCAGACGTTCAACGACTTCTTCCAGCAGCGGCTGGCGCCGGCCATCCAGGAGATCGGCATCCAAGGGCAGCCCGACGTGAAGTTCTTTCCCCTCCACGGGATATTCGCGCCGGCCCTCGGCAAGAACGAGCAGGTCGCCGATCTGTGACGCAGTAGTCGACAACAGAAGCTCATAGGCGTACGCGCCACCGGCTCTTACGCCGTTCTTATATTCGCCGCGTCATCCTCCCTCAGGCCATGCGCGTGCTGATCGCCGAAGACGAGAGAAGGCTCGCGGATGCGATCGCGCGAGGCCTGCGACGCGAGGGAATGGCGGTGGATCTGGCACCGGATGGATCGGACGCGCTGGTCAAGGCACGTGTGGTCCGCTACGACGTGCTGGTGCTCGACCGCGACCTTCCGGGAGTCCACGGCGACGACGTATGCCGGGCGGTGCGCGACGAGCAGCCGGAGACCGGCATCTTGATGCTGACCGCGGCCAGCGCGCTCGAAGACCTGGTCCAGGGCCTTTCGCTAGGGGCCGATGACTATCTGCCAAAGCCGTTTCGCTTCGCCGAGCTGGTGGCGCGCATCCACGCGCTCGCCCGCCGTGCGACGCCGAGCCGGCCTCCGGTTCTGAGCCACGGCGACTTGGAGCTGGACCCGGCCAGGCGCACCCTGACTCGGGCTGGGCAGCCCATCGAGCTGGCACGCAAGGAGTTCGCGGTGCTGGAGACGCTGATGGGTGCCGACGGCGCCACGGTCTCGGCCGAGGAGCTGCTCGAGCGCGTTTGGGACGAGCACACCGACCCGTTCACGAACGTCGTCCGCATGACGATCATGACACTGCGACGCAAGCTTGGCGACCCGCCCGTGGTCGAAACGGTGATCGGTGTGGGCTACAGGCTGATGTGATGCGATCGCTGCGTTTCGACAGCTTCAGGTCGCACATCGCCAGAACGGACGATCGGCTTCGCTCGCTGGCCGGCAGGATCCCAGGGCCGCGTCCAACGCTGCGCCTGCGCCTCACGGTGACCTATGGCCTGGTGTTCCTGATCACGGGCGGCGTCTTGCTGACGATCGGCTACCTGCTGGTGCGCAACAACATCGGCGGACACCACATCTTCCGCGCGCTGGGAATACAGCCACCGGTCCGACGGTTTCCCGATAGCGCCGTCATCCGTGACGTGCAGCGGCAGATCCAGGCCGACGCCTTGCATCGCCTGCTCGTCGAGTACCTGTTTGCGCTCGGGGTGATGACCATGATCGCGGTCGGAACCGGTTGGCTGCTCGCCGGCCGTGCGCTGAGGCCGCTGCGCGAGATCACGTCCACCGCTCGCCGGGTGTCGAGCGAGAACCTGGGCGAGAGGATCGGGCTCAGCGGCCCGGCCGACGAGCTCAAGGAGCTGGCGGACACTTTCGACAGGATGCTGGGCCGGCTCGACGCGGCGTTCGCCAGCCAGCGTCACTTCGTCGCCAACGCCTCGCACGAGTTGCGTACACCCCTCGCGATCATGCGCACCGAGGTCGACGTGGCGCTCGTCGATCCCGACGCCTCGCGGCAGGAGCTGCGGACGATGGGGGAGGCAATCCGGGAGACGATCGATCGCTGTGAGCATCTACTCGAGAGCCTGTTGATGCTGGCCCGTAGCGAGGCGGGTACCGGTCGGGCCGAAGTGCTCGATGTGGGGGCCCTGGCGGCCGACTGCATCACGGACCTGCGCGCACGGGCGGACGATGCCGAGGTCACGGTGGCAGCCCAGCTGGAGCCGGCGTGGACCCATGGAGAGCCGGGGCTACTGGAGAGGATGATCGGGAACCTGATCGACAACGGGATCCAGCACAACGAGCTGGGCGGTCAGCTGGGGGTATCGACCTCCACGCGGGACGGCGGAGTCCGGCTCAGGGTGTTCAACGGAGGGCCGCGCATCGATCCCGGTGCCGTGCAGACGCTGACCGAACCGTTTCGCCGTCTGGACCGCGACCACATAGGTTTCGGGCTCGGGCTGTCGATCGTGCGCTCGGTCATCGAGGCCCACGGCGGCCGGCTCGAGCTCCGGGCGCCAGAGTCAGGTGGCCTCGACGTGCTCGTCTCTCTGCCTGTCGCCCCGGCGGCGCCGTCGCCCTATGTTGCGGTTTCGCGAACCCGGGGCGCTCTTACACAGAGCTGACAAGCGCGCCGCTACAAACCGGCCACCACATCGAGGAGACGGTTCTATGTTCACTGGACCCAGCTTGTCACGCCGCATCCTGGCGGCATCTGCGATCAGCGCGGCGCTTGTCATCGGCCTGACTGCGTGCGGGTCCTCGTCGCCGACGACCACGAGCGCTACGGCAGCCTCCGCGGGCACGATCTCGTCGAGCGCGAGGTACCAGGCGCGGCTCAATCTCGCCAAGTGCTTGCGGGGCCACGGCGTGAACGTGCCCGATCCCTCACCAAACGGCGGGCCGGCCGGCGGGGGCGGGGGCGGCGCCTTCCGAACCGCCCGCAGCAGCCCCAACTTCCAATCCGCCATGCAGGCCTGCGCCCAGTACCGCCGGCAAGCGAATCCGGCCGCCAACCTGAGCCCTGCCCAACGCGCGCAGTACCAACAGGCGCTCGTTAAGTTCGCGCAGTGCATGCGTGCGCACAACGTCAACATTCCTGACCCCACGACGAGCGCTGGCGGCGGCTTCGGCATCTTCCGCCAGATTCCGTCCAGCGAACGCAACGGCCCGGCCTTCCGCACCGCTGCGCAGGCATGCTCAACGAACCTGCCATTCCGTCCCGGGGGTCGCCCCGGCGCTGGAGCTCCGCCTGGTGCCTAGTCGGCGGCTCGCGGCAGCGCGGGAGCTGCTCGCGACGGCGCCTGAGAACCTTCGCGCGCTGTCGCGGAGCCCGCGACGCGCCGGCGTCGCGCTCGGCGCGATCGCCGCCGTGGCGCTCGCGATCGGAATCGTCGTGGCCGCGGACCTGCCCGGGTCGAGCCCAGCTGCAAGCT
>VAWT01000134.1 GCA_005883415.1 Actinomycetota bacterium
CCCGGTCTTCAGGATGTGGTAAAGTTTCGGTGATCGCGTGCGCAGGGAGGAGCGAGGTCGCGAGAAGCGTCTGCTGGCCTCGCGCAACTGGACAACAGGCCCCCTAAGCAGGTCGCCAAACTAAATGTCACACTCGCCTTTGAGCCAGAAGTCCCTCGATAATATACCGGCTTGACGGCGTGCTTCCTCCGGCGTTAGGCCGTGGATATGTCGGATGAAGGCATCGACCAGATGATCGATGGACGGGTCTTGGTGGTTGGCACAGACGTCATCCTTGGCGTGGCCCCACAGGTGGTCCATCGGGTTCAACTCCGGGCAGCGCTTGGGCAGCCAGAGCAACTCCATTCCGTATTCCCGCGCCAGCCCCTGGGAGTCACCCGCCGTGTGGCTGGGGTCCTCATCCAGCAGCAGCGCCACCTGCCAGCCCCGGTAGTGCTCGTGGATCAGCCGCAGGAACGCTCGGAAGTCGTCACCCCGCTGGTAACGCCGGGCCAACAGTAAGCGCTGCCCCGTATGCACGTGCATCGCGCCAAACACGACGCGGCGGGCGTTCCGGCCACTCAGGGGGACCTCCGCCGGCTGGCCGCGCCGGGCCCAGCAGGCCCGCAACGGCGGGAACAGCAGCAGGTCGGTTTCGTCCTCGAACAGCAGGGCCACTCGCGGTCCGAAGCCCTGAACACGCTGGCGGATGCGGCGCATCTTGTAGGCCCGTCGCGGGTCGGGCAGCAGCACGTAGCGCGGCCGCTTCCACGCGTAGCCCAGCTGATGCAGTTGCCGCCGGAGGGTGGTGTCCGACCAGCGCCGGCCGCCCCAGCGGGCCAGGTGCTCCTGCAGCAGCGGCACGGTCCACTCCAGGTCCCGGTAGCCGTACCGGGTGGGCGACCGCTCCAGCGCGGCGCGCAGGACCGCCCGCAACTCCTCGTCCCAGGCGGAGACGTAACCATGGCCGCGGTGGTCACAGAGGGCGCGGGGCGTTGGCGCCTCGAGGTAGCGGTCGCGCCAGCGGTGGATGCTCCGGCGGGACACCCGTAGCTCGGCAGCGACCTCGGTGAGGGAGCGACCTTGATCGAGTTGGAGTAAGGCGAGGGTACGGCGGACAGTCCTCGTTCACGCCACACCGTTCCTCGCTTCGGCACGCGCCGTAAACCCTTGAGGACTTGACGGATAAGGCCTGCGCCCTAGGACAACGGTATCTCACCTCCGTTACCCAGGAGCGCAGGCCATGTGCGTGAAGCCGAACCTCGGCGACAAGGTAGTCCCTGTCCGCTGCCAGCCCAAGACCTATCCCTGCCCGACCTGCGGCCGCCGCGGCCACCGCAAGCGCCGCCTGGACCGCTACGTCCGTTCCCTCGACTACGGGCGAGCCCTGTGGCTGCACGTCTTCTACGCAGAGTACACCGCCCGCTGTAACTGCCGCAAGTATTTTCGCTCCTGGGTGCCCAACTGCTGCCCCAAGGCCGATTACGACAACCTCGTCCGCCAAGCCGTCCTCAACCGCATCCTCGACGACGGCCTCAACGTCGAGCGTACCATCGCGGCCATGAAACGCGACTTCTTGCTCGCCTTGTCCACTGGCTTCGTCTACGACTGCTTGAACTGGGGCCTGGCCCAGCTCAGTCCGCTCGGGCAGCGGCAGATGGCCTTGAAGCACTTCAGCGGCTTTGTGTGCGTCGATGAACTGCACCTGGGCGAGTACACCCTGCTGCTGGCCACCGACCCCATCGCGGACCGGGTCATCGGCTACCGCCTGGTGAAGATCAACGATCAGGCCCACCTGCGTTGCTTCCTGCGGACCTTGCAGTACTGGGGCTTCGAGCCGAAGGTGGTGGTGACCGACGGCTCCAACCTCTACCCGGCGGTCCTCCAGGACGTCTGGCCGACTGCCAGGCATCAGTTGTGTGTCTTCCACGTGCTCCAGGACGTCACCAACAAGGTCCTCGACGCCGTCAGGCGGCTGCGCCGCGGGCAGGCCCGGCGCGGTAAGGCGGGCCGCAAGCGCCGCCACGGCCGTCCAAGCGCGAAGCAGCAGAGGCGGGCGCGGCGGCGTGGGCCGACGAACAAGCAAAAGGCGGCCTTCGTCTACAAGCACCGCTTCCTGATCGTCAAGAGGACAGAGAACCTGACGAGGAAGGACTGGGAAAACCTCGGTCAGATGTTCGGCTATCTGTCCGAGCTGCGTCCCCTGTGGTACTTCTGCCGCGAGGTCTATGAGTTGTTCAGCACGGAGCAGGTGCTTCGGTTGGCGCGGCGGCGGCGGACCCTGCTGCTGAAGAAAGCCAGCTACCGGGAAGTGCCAGAGTTGGTCAAGGCGATGGGCTTGCTGGAGGGAGACCAATTCGACAAGATGGTGGCGTTCTTGGAATGCCCCGGTCCGGCCGGTCAGCGCGTGCGGACCAACAATCATGTGGAGCGTGCCAACCGCCAGGTGCGTTACG
>VAWT01000021.1 GCA_005883415.1 Actinomycetota bacterium
CCAGCGAGTAGGTCTCCTGCTCGACCTGACCGTCGATGGGCTTCTCCACCGAGAGCACGATTCCCAGTGCCTCGAGCTCGGAGCGATCGGCATAGAAGCGGCGGGCGAACGCATCCTCGTTCATCACGCTGTAGCCCTCGACGTCCCGCCTGATCTCCGGGGCGGTCACCGGGCGACGCTCGGCCATCAGGTAGGAGATCAGCGACAGCTGGCGGATCAACTTTTCGGTGTCCTTGGCCACGTCGCCAACTGTAATCGGGGTTCGCACCCTTCAGCTCCGGGTCGGCGCAATTTGCGGGCATAAGTCACATCTCGCCACTCCGGCGCCGCACTTCTCCGAGACCGGTCTGAGAAGGGGCGAGCCGGGGCGGGGCGGCTACGCCGCTTCGCGCTCCGGTTCGACGCGGGCGCCGAAATAGGCACCCCCGCCCAGCGCCTTGTCGTATGTCGACCACTGCTCGCCAGTCGGGAGCTGCTTCTCGATCCGGTCGAAGCTGCCCAGCCGACCACCCAGGTTGTCGATCATGTGCACCAGCGTCGCCTCGCGAGTGCACGGAACCACGGGGCTGCCGTGCTCGAGCGCGCCGTGGTGGCTGAGGATGATGTGCAGGATCGCCTCCTCGAGGTCGGCGGGGAAGCCGTCTAGACGCTCGATCGCCCGCCTCACCCTGTAGTAACCGAGCGGGATCTCGCCGTGTAGGCGGCCCCGGTCGGACATGGAGATGGCGCCGCCCTCCAGGTCGTAAGTCTCGAGTTTGCCGATGTCGTGAAGGAGCGCCCCCGTGACCGCCACGTCGCGATCGATCCCAGGAAAGATCGCCGATAGGGCGCTGACGGCCTGGGCCACGGTGAGACAGTGCTCGAGCAGCCCGTGGCGATAAGCCTGGTCATAGTGCTTGGCCGCCGGTGCGTCGCGGTAGCGGGCCCATACAGGTGAGCTCGGGCCGAACACCAGCCCGAGCAGCCTGCGCAGATGCGGGCTTTGAACTGTGCTGAGCAGCTCCCGGAGATCGGCCTCCATCTGATCCGCTCCCCTGGGGGGCCCATCGAGCAAGTCCTCGGCGGCGAATTCGTCCTCGCCAGCGGCCCGGACGGCCTGGATCGCAAGTTGCGGGCCATAGCGGGAATGCACGCAGTAGCGACCGGTCGCGTGGACCACCTGGCCCGGGATGCACAGCTCCCGTGCCGATTGCACCTCGTCCCAGATCACCGCCGGAACGCTGCCGGACCTGTCGCCCAGGAGCACTTTCAGGTACTCGCCGCCGTCGCGTCGTGGCCGCAACTCGACGTCGCGCACCAGCAGTGGCTGGGCGATGTCGCAACCGTCGGCAAATTCCCGAACTTCCATGGCGGCACGAAGATAAAGTGGCGCCCGGACGGCAGCTTCATGAAGCGCACAGCAATCGTCACCGGCGGAACGGGCGGGCTTGGGTCGGCCGTCGTTGAGCGGCTGATCGCCGACGGCTGGCGAACGTGTGTGCCGTGGGTCGTCGAACGGGAGCTTGAGAGGCTGCCCCCGCGCGACGGGCTCGAGCTCATGCATGCGGACCTGTTCGATCCCGAGTCGGTCAAGGCCGTCGTCGACAGCGCCACCGCCGATCCGAGCGCGCCGCTGCGCGGCGTCGTCAACCTCGTAGGCGGATTCGCCGCCGGGGGACGGGTGCACGAGACCCCGGTCGAGGACTTCACGGCCCAGTTCCGCGTGAACCTCCGCCCCACCTACCTTGTGACGCAGGCGGCCCTGCCGCATCTGGTCGAGGCCGGCGCCGGCTCGATCGTGTGTGTCGGGACACGCGCCGCGCTGCAACCGTTCTCGGGTGCGGCCGGCTACATCGCCTCCAAGGCCGCGGTGATCGCGTTCGCGCAGGCGGTGGCAACCGAATACCGCGACGATCGCGTCCGCTGCAACGCCATCCTCCCGAGCGTGATCGATACCCCAGCCAACCGCGCGGGGATGCCAAACGCCGACCATGACCGGTGGGTCAAGCCGGCCGAGATCGCGGGTGTGATCTCGTTTCTGCTGTCATCGGACTCGGAGCCGATGAGCGGAGCCGCCGTGCCGGTCTACGGGCGGGCGTAGCAGCAGCGCCGTGGATCGGCGCACCGGGTCGCAGATCCCCGCCCCAGCTCCGCGCGGTTTCACACGCGCCCGCGCTGGCTAGGATCGGAGCTTATGGAGCGTAAGTGGTGGACGCTGATCGTCGTCTGTGTGGCCATCTTCATGCTGCTGCTGGACATCACGATCGTCAACGTCGCGCTGCCGAAGATCGCCCAGGGCCTCCACGCCAGCTTCTCCGACATCCAATGGGTGATCGACGCGTACGCCCTGACCCTGGCGTCGCTGTTGCTGACGACGGGATCCCTCGCGGATCTGCTCGGCCGGAAGCTCGTCTTCACGATCGGGCTGGGGCTGTTTGCGCTGACATCGCTTCTATGCGCCCTGGCCCCGAGCGCGCTGTTTTTGATCTTGGCTCGCGGAGGTCAGGGAATCGGCGGCGCGATCATGTTCTCGACCTCACTGGCGCTTCTGGCTCAGGAGTTCCACGGGCGCGAGCGGGGCACGGCGTTCGGCATCTGGGGCGCGACCACCGGGGCGGCGGTGGCGATCGGCCCGCTCTTGGGCGGTGCGCTCACCGACTCCTTGGGCTGGCAGTCGATCTTCTTCATCAATGTCCCGATCGGGGTTGGAGCCGCCGCGCTCACGATGGCGCGGGTGCGCGAGTCGCGCGATCCGGCAGGAAAGCGGATCGACTGGATCGGGACGACAACGTTCACCTCCGCGCTGTTCTTGCTTGTGTTGGCGCTGATCCGCGGCGACACGCTCGGCTGGGGCAGCACCACGATCGTGTCGCTGTTCGCCGGATCGGCCGTGTTGCTCGGGCTGTTCGTGGTTTCGCAGATGGTCCAGGAAAACGCCATGTTCGACGTCTCGCTGTTTCGCAAGCCGACGTTCACGGGTGCCGGGGTGGTCGCGTTCGCGGTCTCCGCCTCGATGTTCGCGATGTTCCTCTACTTGACGCTGTTCCTGCAGACGATCCTGGGGCTCTCCCCGCTTCAGACGGGTCTGCGGTTCTTGCCGACGACGCTCGTGATGTTCGTCGCCGCGACGGTGTCGGGCAACCTGACGGAGCGGGTCCCGGTCCGGCTGCTGCTGAGCGCAGGGCTCGCGTTCGTGGGCGGCGGGCTGCTGCTGATGAGCGGGCTGAACGCCTCCTCGGGCTGGACCGCGCTGTTGGCCGGCTTCATCGTCGCCGGCGCCGGCGTCGGACTGATCAACCCTCCGCTGGCCTCGACCGCGATCGGGGTCGTCCCGCCGGAGCGCAGCGGGATGGCCTCCGGGATCAACTCCACCTTCCGCCAGGTAGGAATTGCGACGGGGATCGCAGCGCTCGGCGCGATCTTCGAGAGCCAGCTCTCAAGCCGGCTGGCCCCTGCGCTGGCCGGGACGCCCGTCGCCGGCCATGCGCACTCGATCGCGCACGCCGTTGCGGCCGGCGGCGCCCAGTCGGTTCTGGCAAGGGTTCCGCCCGGGCAGCGCGCCGGGGCCACACATGCCATCCATAGCGCCTACACGGGAGCGCTCAACGACATCCTGGTCGTGGCAGCGGTTGTCGCGTTCGTCGGCGCGGTACTGGCCTTCGCGCTGATCAGGAATCGCGACTTCGCGGTCTATGGGGCACGCGAACCGGTCGAAGCGGCGGCTGCCTGACGAATCCTGCTCACAGCCCCGGAGGATGCCTGACCGCGAATCCGCCAGTGCCTTCTTCGGGAGCGCTATTCGACCAGCGGCTGCCGCCCGCCGCCAGCGCCACCGTGTCGAATCGCAGCCCGGCGACGTACATGAACGTGTGCCCCGGGTTGGCGTAGATCGTCACCCACTTGCCGGGGCCAGAATCACCCATGGTCATCAGCTCTCCCGAGTCCACAGTCGTGTTGAGCACGCCTGCCTCGATGAACACGAAGCTGAGCGATCCCGAGCAGTCGTAGGCGGTGTCCGCGTATGTGGCGTGGCCGCCGCCGAAGCGGTAGGGGAGATGTGCGATCTGATTGCCGGCGTTGATCATCTGCTGGACGACGGCGGGCGCCCCACCCGGCGCGATCGCCAGGCCATCGGGCGTCAGTGCCGCCTTGCTGGTGCTCGCTGTCAGCCCGCTGGCCCGGAGCTCGGCGCGCACCTGGCTCAAGGATCGCGGCTGGGGTAGCGAGCTGCCGTTGGCGGGCGGCCCGACGCTGACCTGCGAGGGGCCGGCCGGCGTATCGCTGGTCGCGGGCACGTCCCCCGCGACCGGCTGCACCGCCTGGGGGCGCGAATGGCCGGCGGAAGGCGCAGCGGTAGGCGCGCGAGTGGTCGTACCGGTCTGGCCCACCGTGCCACACGCGGTGACCAGCCAAGCGCCAGTCGTCGCGGCCGCTAAGGCTTTCACCCTGGCCCAGCGCACCTGCCTCAGTATGACGCGGGCCGGCCGGCCGCGCGCCGGCTTCATGACCACGGCGTCCGACCGCCTTGATCCCGTTTCCGTACCCTTGGCCGCCGATGCGGATCCTGGTCACAGGGGCTGCCGGCATGCTCGGGACGGACGTATGTAAAGCGGCTACGGACGCCGGGTTCGATGTGCTCGCCTTTGAGCGGACGCGACTGGATGTCGCCGATGCCTCCACGGTGGAGGCAGCGGTACGGCGAGCGGGGCCAGATGTGATCGTCAACTGCGCCGCGTGGACGGACGTCGACGGCGCGGAGGCCTCGCCCCAGGCGGCGCTCGAGGTCAACGGAGCGGGAGCCGGGAATGTGGCCCGCGCAGCGGCTGGCTGCGGCGCCTGGATCGTCCACGTCTCCACCGACTATGTATTCGACGGCTCGAAGTCAGAGCCCTACCTCGAGTCCGACCCGGTGGCGCCGCTGTCCGAGTACGGGCGCTCGAAGCTAGAGGGCGAGCTGGCGGTCGCTCGGGAGGCTCCCGAGCAGCACACGGTCGTGCGCAGCTCGTGGCTGTTCGGCGCTGCGGGTAGGTGCTTTCCGAGGACAATTCTTCGACTGGCAGCCGAACGCGACGAGCTGACCGTGGTGGCCGATCAGGTCGGATGTCCGACCTTCACTGCCCACCTGGCCGGCGCCCTGATCGACCTGGGCCGAACCCGGCGCCTGCCGGGGGTCGTACACGTGGCCGCCGCCGGGCAGTGCTCGTGGTTCGAGTTCGCAACCGAGATCGTGGCCTCAGCCCGGCTGCCCACCCAGATCAAGCCCGGGGCCACGAGCGAGATGCCCAGGCCGGCGCCGCGGCCCGCCTACAGCGTGTTGCGCTCCGAGCGAGCGGGCGCCCCTCGGCTTCCGGACTGGCGCCGGGGGCTTGATGAATTTATGGCCCTGCGGGTACCGGTGTCATGAGGCTGCTCGTCTGCGGTGGCGCCGGCTTCATCGGCTCGACGTTCGTCCGGCTGCGCCTGGGCGATCAGGGCGACGCGGTCACCGTCCTGGACAAGCTCACGTATGCCGGCCGACAGGAAAACCTCCAGGACGTCCTCGATCGCATTCGGTTCGTCCACGGAGCGATCGAGGATCCGCTCACCGTCGCCGACGCCGTCGATGGGTGCGACGCGATCGTCAACTTCGCGGCGGAGACGCACGTCGATCGCTCGATCTCGGGAGCCGAAGCGTTCATCGCCACAAACATGCAGGGGACCCACGTTCTCCTCGAGGCGGCGAGAGAACGGGGGCTGCGGTATGTGCAGGTCTCTACCGACGAGGTCTACGGATCGATCGAGTCCGGCTCGTTCACCGAGTCCTCGCCGTTGATCCCCTCGTCGCCGTACAGCGCCACCAAGGCAGGCGCCGACCTGCTGGTCGCCAGCTATTTCCACACCTACCGGCTGGAGACCGTCATCTGCCGGGGATCCAACAACTACGGCCCTTACCAGCATCCCGAGAAGCTGATCCCGCTGATGATCCTCAACGCGCTCGCCGGGGATCCGCTTCCGGTGTACGGCGACGGGCGAAACGTGCGCAACTGGCTGTACGTAGAGGACTTCGCACGCGGGATCGGACACGCTCTGGGGCTGGGCCAGCCCGGCGAGGCCTACAACTGCGGCGGTCCGGATGAGTGCGAGAACCTGGACGCGGTCAGAAGGATCATCGAGTGGGCTGGTACCGGGACAACTCATGGTGGTGGGACCCGATCCGCTCAGGGGCATACCGCGACTACTACGAGCGCCAGTACGGGAGAGCCCTCGGGGCCTGAGATGGCCTACTCAACCGGGCTTCGAGCGGCTCGGGGCCGCCACGCGCCGCCGCCGGAAGTGCGGCTGCCCCTTCAGCGCCAGCGCCTGCTCCGAGCGGCGGCCGGGGAGTTCGCGGAGCGCGGGTACGCAGCCGCCAGCGCGGCCTCGATCGCCCGCCGGGCGGGGATGTCCAAGGCCACCTTCTACGCGCACTTTTCCAACAAGCTGGCGTGCATCGTGGCGCTGGTCGACCGTGCCAACGAGGTCGTGGCCGGAGCCATGGCCAAAGCCGCGCGCTCGGCCGGCATCACCGACGCCGCCGCCCGGATCCACGCCGGGACCCGCGCGTACCTGAACGCGATCGCCGAGCACCCGGAGTTCGCGCGCACGCTTCTGGTTGAGATCGTGGGCGCGGGCCCGACAGCGATGGCCAAGCGCGATCAGGGCATGCAGCTGTTCGCGGCCATCCTGGACGCAGAGAACGCGGCGGCTGCGAGGCGTGGCCTGAGCCCGCGGTTCGCGTCGCCATACGACTCCTACGCGATCGTGGGTGGCATCACGGAGCTGGTTTCGCGCCACGTGCGCCTCGGTGAGCCACAGAACGTATTGGAGCTCGGGCCGGTGATTGACCGCCTGATCGGCGGGGTCCTCGCGCGCGGCACTTGAGACCCGATTCCGACTCGCTGGCGAGCGTCGAGCGCGAGGTCATCTCCTGCCGCCGCTGTCCGCGCCTGGTCGCATGGCGTGAGCGGACGGCGGAGGTGAAGCGTGCGGCGTTCGCCGATGAGGAGTATTGGGGCCGGCCGCTGCCCGGTTTCGGGGACCCGGCGGCGCGCGTGCTGGTCCTGGGGCTGGCGCCCGCCGCACACGGCGGCAACCGCACGGGCCGAATCTTCACCGGCGACCGCTCCGGGGACTGGCTATTCGCGGCGCTGTGGAGGGCCGGGTTCGCCAACCAGCCTCGGTCCGTGGCTCGCGACGATGGGCTGCAGCTGTCGGATTGCTACGTGACGGCAGCGGTCCGCTGCGCACCGCCGGCGAACAGGCCGACGCCGTCCGAGCGGGACAACTGCCTGCCGTACCTCGTCCGCGAGCTCGGGCTGCTCGGGCCGGTGCGGGTGATCGTCTGCCTGGGCAGCTTCGCCTGGGACGTGGCGGTACGAGCGCTGGCGGCGCGCGGGCTCGCCCGCCCGCGTCCCCGTCCGAAATTCGGGCACGGCGTCGCGGTCGGGTTCGGCGAACTGCACCTGCTCGGCTGTTACCACCCCAGCCAACAGAACACGTTCACGGGGAAGCTCACCGAGGCCATGTTGGATGAGGTGTTTACGCGCGCACGGGAGCTGGCGGGGTGAGGGTGGAGCTGAGGGCGCTCCGGCTCGCAGACCCGCCAGAGCGCTGGGAGGCATTGGGCTTCGACGTGAGCGATGCCAGCTGTGACCTGGGCGGCGTGAGGTTGCAGCTGGGCGCCCGCGGAAGCGGCATCACCGGGTGGACATTGAGCGGCATCGCCGTCGGGACGCGGGAGATTGACGGTCTGGAGACGGAGGTTGCCGGTGAGGTGTCGCCGCCAGAAGCGGCCACGCATCCCAACGGCGCCCTGGCGGTCGACCACGTCGTGGTCACAACTCCCGACTTTGAGCGCACCGCTACCGCGCTCGATGTCGCGGGGATGTCGCTCCGGCGAGTGGTCGAGAGGCGAGACGGAGGGCGGATGGGATTCCGCCGGCTCGGCCCGGCGATCCTGGAACTGGTCGAGACGAAAGACGGTCCCTCCGGCCCCGCCCGCTTCTGGGGTCTGGTGGTGGTCGTCGACGACTTGCACGCGCTGGCGGGCCGGCTCGGTGAGCAGCTCGCTTCGATCCGCGACGCGGTTCAACCAGGCCGACGGATCGCGACGTTGCGCGCGTCAGCCGGGCTGGGCGAGGCGGTGGCTTTCATCAGCCCGGAGCGTCATTAAGCGCCCGCTAGGCTCGGTTTCAGTTGATGTCGTCCGCTTCGCTTGAGCCCTTCAGCCCTCGAACCCGCGCATGGTTCCGCCAGGCGTTCGCCGCGCCCACGCCCGCGCAGGAGCTGGCTTGGCCTGCGATCGCGTCGGGCGATCATGTGCTCATAAGCGCCCCAACCGGGTCGGGCAAGACCCTGGCGGCATTCCTGTGGGCGATCGACCGTCTGGCCACCGAGCGAGACGGCGACGAGTGCAACGCGGCCAAGGACGGCGGCGGCAATCCGCACGGCGCCACCAGTCTCGTCTACGTCCCTCCGCTGAAGGCGCTCTCCTATGACATCGAGCGCAACCTGCGGGTCCCGCTCAGGGCGATCGGTGCCGACCTGACGTTCGCCGTGCGCACCGGGGACACGCCTCAGCGCGAGCGCCAGGCGATGCTGCGCAAGCCACCCCACATCCTGATCACCACCCCCGAATCGCTCTATCTGATGCTCACGAGCCGCGCGCAGGAGCTCTTCGACGGTGCGCGCTGGTGCATCGTCGACGAGGTCCACGCGGTGGCCTCGTCCAAGCGGGGTGCCCACCTGGCGCTCACATTGGAGCGGCTCGTCGAAGCCGCCGGCACCGACCTCCAGCGGATCGGCCTGTCGGCCACCCAGCGGCCGCTGGAAGAGGTGGGCCGCTTCATGGTCGGTCCGTCGCGCAGGTGCCGGATCGTCGACACCGGCGTGAGAAAGCCGCTCGACCTGGAGATCCGGGTTCCGGTCGAATCCATGGTCGAGCCGGACGCCGACCCCTCGCCCGATCTTGACCCGCTTGCCGGTGGCGAGGCGACCCGCCGCTCGATCTGGCCCGCCATTTATCCCGAACTGCTTCAGCTGATCCGCGCCCACCGCTCGACGATCCTGTTCGTCAACGCAAGGCGCAGCGCCGAGCGCCTGGCGCTGAGGCTGAACGACCTGGCGGTGAAGGAGGACGAGGAGGCTGGACGGCCGCAACGGGAGATCGCGCGGGCGCACCATGGCTCGCTAGCTCGGGAGGAGCGGACGGTCGTCGAGGAGATGCTGAAGGCCGGCGAGCTGCCGTGCCTGGTGGCGACCTCATCGCTCGAGCTGGGGATCGACATGGGCGCCGTCGACCTCGTAATTCAGGTCGAATCGCCGAAGTCCGTCGCCCGCGGACTGCAGCGGGTCGGCCGGGCTGGCCACTCGGTCGACGAGGTGAGCCGGGGGCGGATCTTCCCTAAGTTCAGGGCCGACCTGCTCGAGTGCGCGGTGGTGGCCAAACGCATGCAGGAAAACGAAATTGAGACGACGGTTGTCCCTCGCAACCCGCTGGACGTGCTGGCTCAGCAAGTCGTGGCCATCGCCGCGGCGGCCGAGGACGATCAGCCGGTGAGGGTCGCCGACCTGTACGCGCTCGTGACCCGTACCCACACCTACGCAGACTTGCCGCAGAGCCAGCTCGAGAACGTCCTCGACATGCTCGACGGTCGCTATCCGTCCTCGGAGTTCGCCGAGCTGCGACCGCGGATCATCTGGGATCGCCTGAAGGGCAGGATCCGCGCTCGGCCGGGAGCCCGCCAGCTCGCGGTGACGAACGCCGGCACGATTCCCGACCGGGGCCTGTATGCCGTCACGCTCCCCGATGGCCGCCGAGTCGGCGAGCTCGACGAGGAGATGGTCTACGAGGCGCGACCAGGGCAGACGTTCCTGCTCGGCGCTAGCACCTGGCGCATCGAGGAGATCACGCGCGACAGGGTGATCGTCACACCGGCCCCCGGCCTCCCGGGCGCGGTCCCGTTCTGGAAGGGAGACGGCGTGGGCCGACCCCGCGAGCTAGGGGAGGCGATCGGGGCATTCGCCCGATGGGCCGTCGAGCAGCCGCGCGAGAACCTGGAACACGATTATGCGCTCGACGGACGCGCCGCCGCCAACCTGCTCGAGTTTCTCTCCGAGCAGCAGGCAGCGACACGCGTGGTGCCATCCGACCGCGCGATCGTGATCGAGCGCTTTCGCGACGAGATCGGAGATTGGCGCCTGTGCGTCCTGTCCCCCTTCGGAGGGCGCGTCCATTCGGCGTGGGCGCTCGCGATCAGCGCCAGGATCCGCGACGAGCTGGGACTGCAATCGGACGCGATCTACTCGGACGACGGCATCATCGTCCGCCTGCCGGGCGCCGAGGGCCCCCCGGACACCGAGTTCATACTGCTCGACCCCGACGAGGTCGAGGACCGCGTGGTCGCCGAGCTCGCCTCCTCCGCCCTGTTCGGGGCACGCTTTCGTGAGAACGCTGGCCGGGCCTTGCTGATCCCGCGCGCCCGCCCGGGAAAGCGCACGCCCCTCTGGCAGCAGCGCCTGAAGTCCCAGTCGCTGCTCGAGGTCGCCAAGAAGTTCGATGACTTTCCGATCGTGCTCGAGACCTACAGAGAGTGCCTTCGCGACGTGCTCGACGTTCCGGGTCTCGTGGAGCTCCTGACCCGGATCCACCGGCGGGAGGTGTCGCTGGTGGAGGTGGAGACACCGACGGCCTCGCCGTTCGCTTCCAGCCTGTTGTTCGACTATGTGGCCACCTACATGTACGAGGGGGACACCCCCAACGCCGAGCGGCGGGCGGCGGCGTTGTCGCTCGATCGCGACCTGCTGCGCGAGCTGCTGGGCCAGGAGGAGCTCCGCGACCTGATCGACCGTGGCGCCCTGGCGACCGTGGAGGCCGACCTCCAATTCGTCTCGGAGCACATGCGCGCCACCAACGGCCACGGCCTTCACGACGTATTGCGGCGGATCGGTGACCTGGATCAGGCCGAAATCGAGGCGCGCGTGCTCGAGGGCCTCGATCCGGATCGGATGCTGCATGAGCTCGAGGCCGAGCGGCGCGCCGTGCGGATCAGGATCGCTGGCCAGGAGCGCTTCATCGACGCCGCCGATGCGGGCCTGTACCGAGACGCGGTTGGAGCCGCTCCCCCGGGCGGGCTACCCGACGCGTTCCTGCAGGACGTTCCCGACGCGCTCTCGCGCCTCGTGCGCCGCTACGCCGCGACCCACGGCCCGTTCACGACCGCGGAGGTGCGGGCCCGCTACGGGGTTGATCCCTCTGCTGCGCTACGAGAGCTCGAGCGCGACGGCGCCGTCGTCCGCGGGGAGCTGCGTCCCGGCGGCTCGGAGCGAGAGTGGTGTGACCCAGACGTGCTCCGCCGCCTGCGCAGGGCGTCGCTGGCGGTGCTGCGAAAGGAGATCGAGCCGGCAGACCAGCGCGGCCTGGCTCGGTTCATGCCTGCTTGGCAGGGGGTCGACCGTCACCCGCCGTCCGGGGCGGGAGTGGATCGCCTGCGCGAGGCCCTCGTCCCCTTGCAGGCCGTGGCCCTGCCGGCCGAGGTGTGGGAGCGAGACGTGCTGCCCCGCCGGGTGGGCGCATACTCGCCGGCTTGGATGGACCAGCTGTGCGCAAGCGGGGAGGTGGTGTGGGTGGGCGCAGGCGCGCTCGGCCGCCACTCGGGGAGGGTGGCTCTCTACTTCCGCGAGGACGCGCCGGCATTGGGGCCACCGTCTGGCGGCCGCGCCGCGGACGAGGCCCCGGCCGAGTCTCGCCACACCGCAGTGCGGGAACGCTTGGCGGCGGGCGCCTGCTTCTTTACCGACCTGCTGATCGACGTGGACCTCGCCCCGGAGGAGCTGCAGGAGTCTCTGTGGGATCTGGTCTGGGCGGGCGCGGTCACCAACGACGCGTTCGCGCCGCTGCGCGCGCCGAGGTTGACACTGGCCCGCGGCCAGCGATCGCTGGCGGCCGGGGCTGGGGTTTCGCGGCGCGCGGGGCGGTTCGCAGGCCGCCGTCGGGCCGGGTCGGCGGCCCAACTCCAGGGGCGTTGGTCGCTGACCGAGCCGCTGTTCCGAGACCAGGCCGATCCATCGACACGCCGCCGGGCGTTGGCCGAGCTACTGCTCGAGCGCTACGGAATCCTGACCCGCGAGCAGGTTCTGGCCGAGGGAGTGGCTGGTGGCTTCTCGGCGATCTACCCCGAGCTGTCGCAGCTGGAGACACTCGGGATCGCACGCCGCGGGTACTTCGTCGAAGGACTGGGCGGGGCGCAGTTCGCGCTGCCCGGGGCCGTCGAGCGGCTGCGCGCCCTGCCCGAGGCGGACGCCACGCCACTCGTTCTATCCGCGATCGACCCCGCGCAGCCGTACGGTGCCGCTCTTTCCTGGCCCGCCTCGGGACGCGACGGCTCTCGCCGGCCGGCCCGCGTAGCGGGCGCCCACGTCGTGCTAAGCGGAGGCGATCCCGTGCTCTATCTGGAGCGCGGCGGGCGCGCGCTCCAGACCCTAGTGCCCGCAGAGGACCCACGCTTGGAGCCGGCGCTCGAGGCGCTAGTGGCGCACGTGCGCAGCGGCCGCGGGAGGCGTATCCGGCTCGAGAAGGTCGATAACGAAAGCGCCATGACCTCGCCGCTGGCGCCGCTGCTCGTGACGCTTGGTTTCCAGGAGGGACCGCGGCGGCTGACGCTGAGCGCCTGAGGCTGGCCTGTCAGGGCCAGGAGGGCCAATAACATCTCCGAAGAATGGCGTCGACTAGCGGGGAGACGAGCGAGCTTCTACACCGGGTGCCCGCGTTCTCGACGCTCGGCTCAGAGGAGCTTCAGCGGGTGTCCGAGGTCGCCGTCCCCCGCCGCTTCGAGGCGGGTGAGGTTGTGTTCCGCGAGGGCGATGAGAGCAGCACCTGCTACGTCGTGCGCTCGGGGCATGCGCGAGCCATACGCGAGCACACCGACGGCCGCTCGATCACGCTCGCGAACTTCGGCCCCGGCGACATCTTCGGCGAGCTGGCGATGTTCGACTACGAACGGCGCTCCGCCACCATCGAGGCGGCCGAACCCATGGAGGCGATCGCGATCCTGGCCACAGACATGCGCCGGTTGCTTCGCGAGCATCCCGACATCGCGGTCAAGCTTCTGCAGTCGCTCGGGCGCCGGCTGCGCGAGAC